>NZ_KQ961706.1:0-152704 GCF_001563605.1 Corynebacterium sp. CMW7794 | reverse complement strand
ATAGGGTGTCCACTAAACGAGGGTAACCTCAACACCAACAAGAATGGGCAGCGTCCACGAAGGACGGAATCCGCGCGCGTCAACGAACGACAACACCGCCGTGAGCACAAGATAAGCAGCAACGACCGTCCATCCAGCGGCGTTAGCAGGGACCAGCACGCTGATTATCCACGGCGCGAAAACTAGTGCGGCTACCAGCACAACTGGAATCACCCAGTGCCAGCCGGTGCGCTTTTCTTCAGATTCCTCTTCCTCCGCATCCTCGGTGGGGACGGGATGCGCAACCGATTCCTGTTCGATGTCGAAGACTTCGTCGTTGTTCACGTCAGACACGCTAACAAGCATTTCGACTAAATGACACCGTTATGCAATTACGTTTCAGTCTCGATTTCCTGCTTCCAACCGCCTCAACGCGAATGAAGTTAAAGGTCAACCCACCCTTCGAGTCCAATGTCTTCACAGAATTTCTCGTCATGGCTCACCACAATGAGTGCACCTTCAAAGCCTGCGAGCGTCTCCACCAACCACTGCACCGTGCTCAGATCCAGGTTGTTCGTGGGCTCGTCGAGGAGCAACAGCCGTGGCGCCGGTTGGGCCAACAATGTCCGCGCGACTTCTACGCGGAATCGCTCACCGCCCGACAGTTCGCCGCACTTCTTGGAAACATCGTCATTGACGAAGAGTAACTGTGCAAGGTGGTCCCGTAGCCACTGGGGATCGGCTTCCGGATTTGCCGCTCGCACCACGTCCCACACGGTGTTCTCAGCAGGCAGAGTGATGAGTTGGCGAACGAAGCCGATGTCGGAAAGTGCGTAGGCCACCTGGAAATTGGACCGCGCAGCTGCATCCGCATCACCCGCTATGGTTCGGAGGAGCGTCGTCTTTCCGGAACCATTTGCCCCGCCCAGCCGAAGTCGTTCGGGCCCGGTAACGATGAGCGAGCGTTCTCCCCCACGCGGAGTCAGCTCCACCACCTTCGTTCCCTGTGGCAATCGCGATTCCGGCAAGTGAAGAAACACTGAAGCGTCATCGCGAATGCGCAATTGTGCCTCGGCCTCCTCGCGCCGCGCGTCCTCCACCGACGCGGCGTGCGACGAGTGACGGCGCGCTGCCGATCGTTCCGAGCGTTGTTTATCAAGCCCCATCGCCATGCCAGGTTTACGCTTCGACGCAGCAAACTTCTTTCCGCGACGAGCATCACGCGCGAGTCGAGTTTCCATCTCTTGGCGTTTGCGCACAGCCTGCTTTCGTTGCGACCGCGCCTCCGTCCAGGCCTGTACCGCCTTGTCCTGTTCACGGGCAATCACCGATTCATACGCCGAATAATTCCCGGGGAAACTACGCACGCGGCCGGCAAAGAATTCAATAATTTCGTCCGCCATGTTCAACAGCTCGCGATCATGGCTCACCACCACAACGGGTACCGTCGATCTGGCCAGAAACTCATACACAGCCTCACGGCCTGCGCGGTCGAGATTATTGGTCGGTTCATCCAGCACATACAGCTCCGGCGTGCGCAGCTGCAATCCAGCAAGCGCGACCTTGACGGCTTCGCCGCCCGAAAGAGACTGAGCAGCACGCGACAGATTCTTAGGCTCGGAAATTCCAGCATCGGACAGTACCGTCTCTGCGTGCTCACGAATATCCCAGTGCCCCTCGACCAGCTCGAAATCGTGCTCATCAACGCCACCGCTTTCGATGCGCTCCAGAGCTTCCACGATGTCCCGAATACCCAAGAGGTCAAGAACCGAGTGCCCTTCCACTGATGCATGTTGCGGCAAATATCCACGGCGTTCGGGCACGCGGAACGAACCGGAGCTCGGCATAAGCTCGCCTGCGAGTATCTTGAGGAAACTGCTTTTCCCAGAGCCGTTATCGCCGACAATCGCTGTCACGCGGCGATTGATATCCACGGAGACCTCTGCGAAGCACTGGGTTCCGTCTGGCCAGGTAAGAGAAAGATGATCCGTAGAGACGACGGAATGAAAGAAGTTGGCAGCCATGAGTGAGCCTTTCAGCAGTTGGTGTACAAGCTGAAGGCCGTGCCTCGGCGCTTCAGCGAATTACTTGACAAGCACTTCGCTGTTCACTGGTCTTCCTTTGTTCGATAATTCGGACACCTAAGACTGTATCAGCTCGGGCCACCGGCATGTTAGCTTCGGCATCATGGATACAGTCCTGATCACCACCTTGTTTGTCGCACCGCCCGCCCGGCTCACGGAAGCCTATGAGCTCTATCGCACTCGAGCGAACGCTGCCGATGCCGCCGTCCTCGCCCAGTCCACACACCCGCGCCCAGTCACCGATGACCCTTACACGCTGTGGGAGCTGCGCTCCGAGGCCGCCTTCTACCGTCTCACACAGCCGCAAAAGATGGAGCTCTTCGAGTTGCGCAGCCTAGTGCGCTACAACAGCGACGACGATAAAATTTTCGATCGCGTGCACGAGAAGTTCTTCTTCGAGGACCACGACGAACCCACGGTGTTCCCTGGCCAAGTCTCTCAGAGCCCCAGTGTGAAACTCCCGGAATCCGCACCAGAGCGGATGCCGGGTCAGCTCAATTACCTACGGATTTCGTTCCTCAGCCAAGAGACGAACGCCACAACCGTCTCTCAGACCTTCCAAAAGTTCATTGAGAAAGTGGCCGCCTTCGCCTATCTCGAGGACACCGAGGGCTGCATCAGCTCCGAAAACCCTAAAATCGCCGGGCCATTGTGGGTCCGCAATTCGACGCACACTGCGGCAGGCGTCGGCGACGGCGCGTTCCCCTTAGCAAAACACCTGTGGGTCGGCTACGCCCTGTGTGAGGCCTCGGCCGACGAGGCCGCGGCGCTCCTGCCCGACCGCACGGATCCGGACTGCACGATCCTTGGCCAGGTGGAGCAGCTCGACACGCTAACGACGAATCTCGCCGAGTAAGCCTCATCGCGACGGAAGAAGCACCACCCCGGTGATATGCGCATGTCGCGCGAGGATCACTCCGGGGCTTTCGTCGCAAGCATCGCAATAAACGGAGGACTCAGTCGCCTCCGGACGCTGAGAGCCCCGCTCTGGCGAGTCGCAGACCAGCAGGTACGTCGGCAACCACGTGATGAGCGCGAGCCTGTACGTCGGGGTGTGCATGCGGGAAGGTGAAGGAGGCATCGGCAAGCTCATGCATGGGCAGGTCATTAAAGCTATCGCCGAAGGTGAAGAGCTCAACCTCGGCGCGGGGCAGGCCGAGATGTTCGAGGAGCCAGGTCAGGCCCGTGCCCTTGGTATGGCCGGGCGGCATCATGTCGAAGAAGCCGGTGTTAAGCGAGGTCGAGACGTCGTAGCGCTCGTTGATCCACGGGATAATCTGATTCTGTAGCGGCTGATTGTCCGGCATGTAGGCCGAGAGCAGCACGACCTTTTCGTCTTCGAGCTCCGCACGAGAGACGACGCGCGGGCACTGGATGAAGGCGTTGGAGGATTCCGGAATGCCTTGCGTGACGATGCCGTCCGCGCCGTCGAGCGTCGTGCAATACAGGTTGAGCCCCGGTGTGCCTTCGAGGTGCGCGGCGACCTCATTGACGATCTCTGCGTCCAAGTGGTGCTCGTAGAGGACCTGGTAGTCCGCGTCCGTGATGACGGTGCCGTTGTAGAGGACGTGGTAGTCCATGTCGACGCCGAAGGGCTCGAGCGCGCGGCGGACCGAGTCGATGGACTTGCCCGTCGCGGAGACCGCAAGATTGCCCGCGGCGCGCCAGTCCTTGATGGCCTGGACCGTTTCAGGCGCGATCGCGTGATCGATGTAGACGGTGCCGTCCATATCGAATGCCGCAATCTTCATGGACAACACTGTAGTGAGTTTAGGCCTCGCCCGTGTCCAATAGTTTCTGAAAGCCGGCTTCGTCGAGGATCGTGAGCCCTAAGTCGCGGGCCTTCTGCTCCTTGGAGCCAGCGTTTTCGCCAACCACAACGTAGTTAGTCTTCTTCGACACCGAGCCCGAGGCCTTACCACCGCGGGTGAGAATAGCTTCCTTGGCGCTGTCGCGCGTGAAGTTCTCCAGGGTTCCGGTAACGACGATGGTGAGCCCCTCGAGGGTTTGCTCCTTCTTGTCGGTCTCGGCGACCTCCATGGACACGCCGGCGTTCGTCCACTTTTCCACGATCTCGCGGTGCCAGTCGACGTCGAACCAGCTCTTGAAGCTCTCTGCGATAATGCCGCCCACGCCGTCGGTCTCCGCGAGGTCCTCCACCGGCGCCGCGCGCAGAGCCTCCATCGAGCCATAACGCGTGGCCAGCGCACGCGCGGCGATAGGACCAACATGGCGGATGGACAGGGAGACGAGGACGCGCCAGAAATCTGCGTTCCGGGCGGTCTTCAGGTTCTCTAGCAGCTTCTTGCCCGGCGCGTTAAGCTTGCCGGCCTTGGTCGTATAAGCGCTGGTTCCCAGCAGCTTGTCCTCGTCGAGGTCGAAGAGATCGCCTTCGTCGTGGAGCACACCGGATTCGATGAGGTCGCGAGCTGCTTCCTCACCGAGCGCCTCGATATCAAGTCCCTTGCGGGAAGCCAAGTATTCCAGACGCGCGGAAAGCTGCGCCGGGCAGCTGCGGGTATTCGGGCAGCGCCAGTCTGCGTCGCCATCTTTCTGTGGGGCGAGCTTCGTGCCGCAGGACGGGCAGTTAGCCGGGAAATGCCACTCTTCCTCGGTGCCGTCGCGCTTCTCGGCGACAGGTCCGAGAACCTCCGGAATAATCTCGCCGGCCTTGCGGATGATGATGGTATCCCCGATGAGCACGCCCTTGCGCTTGACCTCGGACTGGTTGTGCAGCGTGGCGCGCGAGACCGTCGACCCGGAGACGAACACCGGCTCCATCACGGCGTACGGGGTCACGCGACCGGTGCGCCCCACGCCGACCTCGATGCCGAGCAGCTTCGTGGTCACTTCCTCCGGCGGGTACTTGTACGCAATCGCCCAGCGCGGCGCGCGCGACGTCGCACCCAGCGCGCGCTGCGAAGCCAAGTCGTCCACTTTGACCACGAGGCCGTCCATCTCAAAGATGGCGTCGTGGCGATGGTCCGCCCAATACTTCACGCGGTCTTGGACATCCTTGGCGGAGGTCACCTGCTCCGTGTATGGGGAGACCGGCAGGCCCCAGGCCTCCATCGCCTTGTAGGCGTCGTGCTGACTCGTGGGCGCGAAGCCTTCGCGCGCGCCGATGCCGTGGCAGACCATGTGGAGACGACGCTTCTTCACGTCTTCAGGATCCTTCATGCGCAGGCCGCCCGCCGCCGCGTTGCGCGGGTTGGCAAACGCCGGCTTGCCGTCGGAGAGGCGCTCCTCGTTAATCGCGCCGAACTCTTCCGGGCGCATGTAGACCTCGCCGCGGATTTCCACAAGCGCCGGAACCGGATACTCCTCGGTGCCTGTGAGCTCGTGCGGGATATCCTCGATAACGCGGGCGTTGTTCGTGATG
Organism: Corynebacterium sp. CMW7794; assembly: GCF_001563605.1. Taxonomy (NCBI): domain Bacteria; kingdom Bacillati; phylum Actinomycetota; class Actinomycetes; order Mycobacteriales; family Corynebacteriaceae; genus Corynebacterium; species Corynebacterium sp. CMW7794. The sequence goes on along the minus strand of NZ_KQ961706.1, from coordinate 147,259 downwards.
ACCTCGCCCACGCGGCCGTCGCCACGGGTGGCGGCAGTCGTGAGCTTTCCGTCGCGGTAGACTAGGTCGATAGACAGACCATCGATCTTCAACTCGGTGAGGTACGTCTTCGCCGGGGTGCGGTCCAGCCAGTCCTGCATCTCGGACTCGCTAAAGACGTTATCCAGGCTCATGAGCCGCTCGAGGTGCTCGATATCCGCTGCGCCCTCCGGTGCCGCGCCCACTTCCTGGGTCGGCGAATCCGGCACGGCCAGCTCGGGATGTTCGGCCTCCAGCTCCTGGAGACGACGGAACAGCGCATCGAAGTCCGCGTCCGGAATGATGGGCTGGTCGTTGTAGTAGAGCTCGCGGTGGCGGCGCACCTCTTGGGCGAGCTCGGACCATTCGCGTTGGATATCAACTGGGTTAGTCACGAGGGACAGTCTAGTGAAGTGGCGGACATGACTTCGAACTACATCGGCCTCCCGTGGCATCTTTTTTACACCGCGGGACGCTCCCACAAACTTTCCGAATCTGTAGCCGTAGCAATAAGCTTTCGAAGCTCTGCAACAGAAATAGTTGCGTCATCATCGACAGCGTAGGCAACTGCTGTTTCGAAAATTACTCTGAGTACTAGGCCAGTGGTTTCACCGCGTTGTGCAGCAATGTCACGAACCTTGTTAGAAACGCTCGTTGGCAATCTGACCGTAAAGGCGCTCATAGGCTCCGCAGCATTATGGCCTGCTTTATCGTGTGCACCGTTCTCAGGCTCGCTATCAGCCGACATTTCAATTTCCGCAGAAAAATCATTTCGCGACCGTCGCTCGCTTCGAGCTAGTACCACCATGGCGTATCTGCCAACATTGGTCATCCCGAAACAAGCATGATTTCATTCCGGCCATCGAGATATTTCTTGGGGTGCGAGCCCAAAACTTCTTCTACTTCCCTCGGAACGATATTGTGCCGAGCGATATGTGCCTCGATGTCTTCGTTCCATGTCAGCTCATGCCACATCCGCCGGGGTTCCGCCGATCAAAATACGTATCGTACGCGCCAACTAGGCAGTGTTCGAGAGCCGCTTGATTCAACTGTTCGGACTAACCAATCCTTCGCACAATGGTCGCGACTGCTTCTGCCGGAGCATCACACCAGACCCGCACGTCGTTGATCGATACGGCATGTTCCTTTTGCCACGGCCATCTCGGTGCTGAAACAAGCACAGGAGACGCCAGCTCGATATGGATGTTCGTCCCATCGCCATTCCCTAGAATCAATGTATCTACGTCGACAGCGTGCCGCTCATGTGAATAGCCACGCGACTGCACGATGCTCGCGACTGCACTTGGGGCGATACGTGCGATATCTCGCCCCGCATGCCGCAGTACGAGGTCTCCATCAACGAAATGTGGATAGACGAAAGCTGCCCCAAACACGCCCCACAGCAAGACGAGCGAATAGAGGGAAACTACGAGGATGACTGCGCGCAGCCAGACCCACGGCACCAGGAGCTCGATTGCAATGCATTCAATCCCCGTTGCACCTGTAACCGCAGCCGGAATTACCCACCACCCGCGATACGAATCAAGGGCCACTCCCGAGTAGCGTCGTTGTCGCAGAAGCAGCAAGACACCGGTCGTCAGCACCTGAAGCTCCGATTTCACTGCCCGAACTGGCACCAAATCCTTGTCACGATTGGCAAAGAGAAAGAGGCCTGCAAGAAAAAGTTCGAGAGCAATAAATCCCGCGACTATCTCGGATCCTTGTCCGAGCCCAGCGACAACGATGAATAGTTCTACCGCAAGAACAGTGCCGAAGAGTACTGATATAAGGACTGCACGGGCTTTCATCGCCGTATCAACTCCAGAGCCACCACCTGTCCATTATGTGCTGCGATGTCGTTCGGTTGGAGGTCTAAATACCCCGGGGTTAACGTCTCAATAATCCCGTTCATGACGCCGTCGGAATAGGCTGCAAACCACTGTTCCGCGAGCGCATCGCACTTCGGGCCAGGCTCGGTTTCCCCCAGTTGTACCCACAGCTGGTGGTGCTGCCTCACTGCGGAAACACACTCTGCCGAGTAAACGTTGGCTTGGAGCACTCGCCACGTCTGGTCGGTGGCGACCCCCGAATAGGACATGAGATTCCACGCATCGATCTCCTGTGCAATGTCCTGTTCCGACAATCCACCGGCTGCAAGCACCTTCTCCACTTCAGCCATAAGCTCACGAGGTGCCGGCATCGGTGGATTGTCCCTGAGTCGAAGGAGCCGGACACGTTGCTCACCTAGCTCAACAATTTTGCGATCAATTTCGGCAAGTGCGGCATCATACAACTCGTCTTCGGAATCAACGACCACGGATTTGAGCGGAATTCCTGCCACGACCAGTTGTCGAACTTTCACTAGAGCCGCGAGGTCCGCAAGAGAGTAGTCCCGGTACCCATTCGCTTTCCGCTCAGGTTCCGGAACCACACCCTGTTGGTGATAGTGACGAATGGTGCGAACACTACAGCCTAGCGCTCGGGCGACTTCAGAGATCCTCATAAGGCTTTTATAAACTATGACGTCGCGTCAAGGTCAAGGCACGAACGGCTACGGTTTAAAGGTTCACGTATTTTTGCCACATGGTTTCCTACACGTGGCGCAGCCGTATCGACAGCCAACAGGTTGACAACTACGACATCGAGTTTCTCGGTGGTGCTCCGCGCCCAAGGCCTACAACTCACAGACAAATACGTTGCGCGTTGGCAGCTCACGGCACCGTCTAATTGGACAACCTCGCACTTCAGCTTCAGCGCCACGGTGCAGGGTAAGGATAATTGGTCGTCCTCCATCGCGGCTTCAGGCAATCAGCCCACGGGACTCCCTGCGTCAGGACTCGACGCTGGAGTAGATCTCTCCAGCGCATTAGACATCGATTTGGGACGTTGCCCAATGACGAACAGGATGCCCATTCGGTGGCTCGGCCGGCTTGAGGACGACGTTGTCCGCACGCCATTCATCATGGCGTGGATTGATATGCCTCTCTGCGCGTCATCGCAAGCGACCACTACTCTCCCTCAGCAACCAAGAGTTCCGTGCGCTACGAGTCAGGAACACGGGACGTCAACGTCCTCCTCAAAGTCGACGTCAACGGAGATGCCTTCGACTATCCCGCTCTCGCACGGTGAGTCTCGACCGCGCATCACTCCCGGACCCCTCATCGTTAGTGCCGAGTCTAACGAACTTGACAGCAGCAGTTGACGCACAAAAAGAGCAAACGTACAATTTTTTGTACAATCCCAGACGTTAAGGAGATTTACGATGCGCACCATGACTTACTCCGATTCTCGAGCTCATTATGCCGAGGTACTCGATTCCGTCGTGGATGACCGAGAAGAGGTCATCATTACTCGAAACGGCAAAGAATCAGCCGTTATTGTTTCGCTCGATGATTACAACTCACTTCGGGAAACCGCCTATCTTATGCGCTCTCCTGCCAATGCCCGCCGCCTCTTCGATGCAATTGAGCGCCTAGAAAACGGCAGCGGAACCGAGCACGCTCTCGTCGAGGACTAGCCTCCATGAAGCTCGTCTGGGACGACAACGCGTGGGAGGACTACGTATGGTGGCAAACCCAAGATCGCAAGGTCCTCAAGCGCATTAATGCCCTCATCAAGGACATTGAGCGCAACGGAAACGAGGGCATCGGAAAGCCGGAACCGCTCAAACATGATTTTGTAGGCTACTGGTCACGGCGTATCACCGATGAACATCGCCTGGTCTTTAAAGTCACCGACGATGCCGTGCTTATCGCCATGTGCCGTTATCACTACGGGCAATGCTAGCGCGGACGACCATTAGAAATTCAGCAACGCCTTCGTCGCGCGCCGTTCGTCCATGGCAGCGTAAGCCGTAGCGGGATCGGCAAGCGGCAATTCGAGGCCGAAGACCACGCCGGGGTCGATGGTGCCATCCTTGATGAGCTCGATCAGGTGCGGAATGCGCGCGTACTCGGCCCGGGTGCCGACGCCGCCAACCATCTACACGTGCGTGCAGAACGACTGATAGCCCGCCCGGCAGATCTCGCACGTGTTGTCCGAGGCGACGAAGGGCCCAACCACGAGAGCGCCGGCCTTGACGTTCTTGACCTCAGCCCCAACTACTTCAACGACGCCGACGTATTCGTGTCCCATAACGCGATCCTGAATCTCGCCACCGAGGCCACTGTAGGCCCACAAGCCGGAACTGCACACGCGCGTCAGCTCCATCTTGATGATGGCGTCCGTCGGAGCTTCGAGCGTTGGATACTAGCGTTCGACGACGCGGACGAATCCGGCTTCGTGCATGACTACTGCGCGCAAAATGACTTTCTTCTCTATGAGATCGTGGGAGTGTCCCCAGAGGATCCGCGAGACGATACGCTGGCACTCTCACCTCGCGATCGCAGTCTCATGTCCGGCAGTTTTGACGTTCCTGTCTTCATGTCGAGGCGGGGCGCTAAGGTGTAAACCATGAACTTCGACGCCAGCCGCATGCTCTCTTTCGACCTCGAGACCACCTCCGTTAATCCCAAGGAAGCCCGCATCGTCACCTCCGCGCTCGTGCGCATTGATGGACGCGACGTCGACGCGCGCGAGATGCTCGCCGACCCGGGCGTGCCGATCCCTGAGGAAGCCGCCGCAGTCCACGGCATTACAACCGAAAAGGCCCAGGCCGAGGGCCGCCCGCACGATGAAGTCCTCGCCGAAACCGTTTCTGCAATCAAGCAGGCCTGGGCTGATGGACTCACGCTCATCGTCTACAACGCGCAATATGATCTCTCGGTGCTGCGCGCCCTCACCGGCGACTTCACGGTCGACGGCCCGGTCTTCGACCCCTTCGTTATCGACCGCGTCATGGACAAGTTCCGCAAGGGCAAGCGCACTTTGACGGATGTTTCCGCCCATTACGGCGTGGAGATCGGCAATGCGCACGAAGCCACTGCCGATGCCCTCGCTGCCGCCCGCGTTGCTTGGAAGCAGGTCCGCAAGTTCCCGGAGTTGACCGAGATGGACATGGACGAGCTCATGGAATTCCAAGCCGTTAAGTGGCACGAGGACCGTCTGAGCTTTAAGAAGTATCTCGAGGGCAAGGGCCGCGACGCCTCGGACGTTTCCACCGCGTGGCCGATGATTAGCTAAACTTCTCGAATTTCTCGACAGCCCGATTACCAGCAGATTCAGCGCCAAATCAGCCGATTTAACGTTCACGTTCGAGAAAACCTCCCTCCCCAAACGCCGCACGGCTCACCGCCGTGCGGCGTTCCTTTTGTCACGAGCGCGTCCCAATTTCCATAATTCTTGAAGTTTTTTGAATTTTCTGGAATTTTGGAATACATGACCATGACAGACCTCGTACAGCGCCTCGCCGAGGTGGAGCGACGCCTCGATGCTCTGGAGCACAAGCCCTCTGCAAAGCAGCAACCCGCGTCAGCCGACACTTTCTGGCTCCTTGACGCCCTTCAAGCCGGTCCCGAGATCCCGGATGGCTCCGTCGCCTTCGGCGGCGACGTCCAGCTCGGCGGAGGCAGCTACCAATACCAATGGCAGCGCCCCACCCACGCCGTGACAGACGAGCCGTGGACTGACGCCATTACCCGCCTTTCTGCGCTCGCGCACCCCCTGCGCGCGGAAATTCTCCGCCGTCTCCTCGCGGCCCCTGCGACGGCAGCCGACCTCGTGGAGGAGGGCATCGTGAGCTCCACGAGCACCGCCTACCACCATCTCAACGAGCTCAGCTCCGCCGGCTGGATTACCAAAGCCAAAGCGTCCACGTTTGAAATCCGCGCCAGCCGCGTCATTCCGCTGATGACCATCATCATCGCAGGAGAGGACCACTAATGAATAAGCGAATCATTGCATCCGTTGTTGCCGCAGTCTTCGTCGCCGCAGTACTCATCAGCTCCGGGCCCCGCGGAATCGCCACCGAGTCACGTCGTACCGGCACGCTCGACCTCACAAGCCACGCGGAGCGCGGCCATCATCAACTCGCCGCTTTCTTCCTCACCGACGGCACGCCCGAGTTCGGCGGCCTCGGCGCCGACGAGCACACTGAGGTTGAAATCGGCTCCGTGACCAAAATGTTCACCGTCGAAATCACACAGCAGCTTATCGAGGAAGGAGTACTCTCCCGCGACACTCGTGTCGGCGAAGTCCTTGACCTCGGGGACTCCCCCGCCGCCGACATCACTGTCAAGGAACTCGCCACCCACACCTCAGGCCTTCCGCGTCTCGCCAACCCCGACTTCTTTCGCAGTCTCGTCACAATGGTCAGAAACGGAAATCCCTATGCGGGTGAGACAACCGAAGATATTCTCGATGCCGCCCGCACCGCGAAACTCGAAAACCGCGGTACGGAGCAGTACTCCAACTTCGGCTACGCGCTCCTCGGCGCCCTGCTCGCGGAGAAGACCGGCACTCCCTACGAGGAACTCGTGCGCACCCGCATCTTTGAGCCCGCCGGCATGACGGAGTCCTACGTCGCGCTCCCCGGCACCGTGCCTGCCGATGCCCCGCGCGGCCTCGCCCCCAATGGCCGCACCGCCGCAGCGTGGGAGCTCGACGGCGATGCCCCTGCTGGCGGCATTCGATCCACCGCCGCAGACATGGCGAAATTCGCCGCCTGGATGTGCGACCACGGACACTTCGATCTCGGTTGGGAGAAGGAAGACAACAGTGACTGCACCTACTGGCACAACGGCGGCACCGGTGGCTACAGCACGATGCTCATCATCCAGCCCGAGCAGCACCGCGCCGCCTACGCCAGCAATGACGGCATGACCGGCGTCGAAGACCTTGCCCGCGCGCTATTTAAGGAGCACGCATGATGGCCATCGGTATCGCCCTCGCCTACTCAGCAGGACTGCTCTGGAGCACCTGGCGCCTGCGCACGCGGCCGCTATCCCTCCTGAACTTTCTAGCCAACGCGCTCTTCGACATCGCGCTCGCCTTCTATTTCGGCCGCGCGCTCGCCTGGAACCCCGGCGCCCTGTGGGCGTGGTACATCCTCGTCGCCGCCGTAACTCTACGCATCGGCGTTGGTGCCTACCAGCTGTTTTATAAGTCCCCTGCGTCACGCTCAAGCATGCCCGCGACCTCAGCCGCGAAGCGGTAGTCGCGCGCGGCGTCCCGGACGGGCCACGGGTTGATATCGACGTGCGTGACGAGCAGCTCGCGACTATGTCCCAGGCGGTCGACGTGCTGGGCCACGGCGATCGCGGCGGCGCGGGCATCGGTGAAGGTGCGCGGATCGAGTGCCAGGCCCACACGGCGGCTGGCCTCGAGGTGCTCGCCCAAGCCGTCGAGGTTCGCTGGCGTATCGAGTCCCGCGAAGTCGACAAGCAGTGTGCCCGCCGAGGCCAGCGGCCAGAGATTCCCGGCGCGCAGGTAATCCGCGCCGAGCTCCTCCAGCCTCGCGATCGCGACCTCCTCCGGTACTGCCCGGATTGGGTCGAAGTCGGTGGTGCCTGGGATGCGGCCTACGAGGGCATCGGCAAGCTGAGGCTCATCGAGTTGGAGGACAACCTCGGAGTTAAAGCGGCGGGCTACCTCCGCGGAGTGAGCCTGGATGCCTTCGAGGAGCGCAGCATGCAGGTCTTCGCGGGCGCCGCGGTCGGTAATCACGCGGTGGCCGTTAGACAACTCAACAGCGGCGGCGAGTGTCCACGGACCCACGGCCTGGATCTTCACGCGTGGAACATGCTCGCCCCAGACCTCCACGATGGCGTCGAGGTCACGCTCCATGCGGTCCCAGACGCGGCGAGTCTCGCGCTGCGGCCGGGCTGTCATCTGCCACGAGCGCGGGCCACGGTCGACGGTGAGCGCCTCGAGGAGGCCGGCGGTGCGGCCGATAGCATCAGAACCCAGGCCTCGGTCCGGCAGCTGCGGCAGATGCGGAAGGGCGCCGGTCTCCCCCATCACGATATCGGCGGCCTCAGACATGGAAGTGCCCGGCATGGGGCCTAATCCGAAACCGGTCATAGGTGCGCATCCTTTTGTTAGGTTGGTGGCTATGGCTTACGACAGTATCGCAACATGGTGGTTCAACGACGAAACCGACATTCCAGCGGACGTGCCGCTCGTGCCCGGCGAAGAAGCTATCGCCGCGTATACGACGCTGCGCGACGTCGCTGTCTTCACCACGAAGCGGCTCATCGTGCGCGACGCGCAAGGCCTAACAGGCAAGAAGAAGGAAATCTACTCACTGCCGTACTCCTCCATCACGATGTGGTCATCTGAGAATGCAGGCAAGATCGACCTCGACGCGGAACTCGAGTTGTGGACCCGTGCCGGGCGCATCAAGGTCAGCGTAGGCAAAAAGGTCGATGTCCGCGCCTTGGACCAGCTGATCAGCCGCTGCGTGCTGGGAGCTTAGTTAGTCCCGTTGATGGTGCCAGACCCGATAACGATGTCGCCGAGCTCGTCCGGGCTGGGCAGGTAGAGTACGGCGGCCTGACCGCGGGCCACGCCGTCGAGCGGCTCGTCGAGTTCGAGCGTCATCGTGTCATTCGCGCGATCGACGACGGCGTGGCAGCGCACGACGGAGCCGTGGGCGCGGACCTGGACGTCGCAGTCGAACTCGCCGTCCATGGCCGGGTGCAGGTACTTAAGACGGTCCGCGGTGATGCGCGTGACCTTAAGATCCTCGCGGGAACCGACCGTGACGGTGCCGGTGGCGGCATCGATGTCCGTGACGTAGCGCGGGCGACCATCGGCAGCGGGGGCCTTGATATCGAGGCCCTTGCGCTGGCCGATAGTGAAGTTCCACGCACCGTCGTGTTCCTTGAGCTCGTGCCCTTCCTTGTCGATGATCATGCCCGGGCGCAGACCGATCTTGGAGCCCAGGAACGCCTGAGTGTTGCCGTCCGGGATGAAGCAAATGTCGTAGGAATCCGGCTTCGTCGCGGTGGAGAAGCCGTGGCGCTTAGCCTCCTCGCGAATCTGCGGCTTGGGTGTGTCCCCAATCGGGAAGAAACAGTGGTCGAGCTCGTCCTTCGTGATGACACCCAGGACGTAGGACTGGTCCTTGTTTTCGTCGAGGGAGCGACGCATGTAGCCGTCCGAGTCGATGGTGGCGTAGTGGCCGGTCGCGACGGCATCGAAGCCCAGCGCCATGCCCTTGCGCAGGAGGGCTGCGAACTTGATCTTCTCGTTGCAGCGCAGGCACGGGTTAGGGGTCTCGCCGCGGGCGTATGAGTCCACGAAATCGCCGATGACGGCTTCCTTAAACTCCTCCGAGAAGTCCCACACGTAGAAGGGAATGCCCAGCTTGTCGCAGATGCGGCGAGCATCCGCGGAGTCCTCAAGCGAGCAGCAGCCGCGGGCCTTCTCACGGGTTTGCTGTGCGTCCTTGTGCAGCGCGAGGTGCACGCCCACGACCTCGTGGCCGGCGTCCACGGCGCGTGCGGCCGCCACAGAAGAATCGACGCCGCCGGACATTGCTACTAGAACTCGCATGGAGGTCAGTTTATCCCTTAAGGCAAATTATCCCACGACCCCGCCGAACGCTGTGCCGATGCCGTATGTCACCGCCAGGCCGAGCGCGCCACCCAGCACGAGCCGGAGTACCGCGCGCACGGGATCCGTGTCAGAGAGTTTGGCCGAGGTAAAGCCCGTAATCACCAGCGCGAGCAACGTCGTCGCGAAGACGACGAGGGCAGAGTTGGAGGAGAAGAACACTGATGCCAACGGCAGCGCCGCACCGGCCAGGAAGGAAGCGCCCGAAGCCGCGGCTGCCTCCCAGGGATTAGTGAGTTTCTCGCCATCGAGGCCGTACTCAATCTGCAGGTGCGCGGTGAGCGGGTCGCCCTCTCCAATCTCCTGCGCCGCCTTGTGCGCGGTCTTATCCGAAATGCCGTAGCCGGAGAGGATGCCGGCGGTGAGAATGGCGGCATCGGAAGCACCGGAGCCTATAACGCCGAGGAGAAGCGCGGCATTGCTGATGATGCCGTCGTTCGCGCCAAGCACCGCTGCGCGCAAGGAATTAACAGTGACCATGCATTCATTATGCACGACCTATAAGAGCTGGTCTAGGCTTGAAAACCTAACCTAACATGCGTCCGACGAGCCTGCCCTTAGTAAGGTATAGCGCATGGGTAGACAACGCGCGCACTCCTCCGACCCTCGGGTCGGCACCTACGAGATTTCCACGGGCTCGGCTTCCGTCGAAGCCGACCCATTCCGGGAGGGCGCGTATATCCTCAACGTCAACGGCGTGCCGTCCTCGCACATCGTGATCGATGAACCGAAGGAGCTTGAGTTCGAGTACATGCGCTGGATCGCTGCGGCTGTCGAGTCGCTGGCTCCTAGTCGCCGACTCGTCCATCTGGGCGGCGCGGGGTGCTCGCTGGCGCGCTATTTCGCTTCCGTCTGGCCTAACTCGCACAACACCGTGGTAGAGCTTGATGCCAAGCTCGGACAGTTGGTGCGTGAGCTTTTCGATATCCCGTCTGCCCCCACCGTCAAGATCCGCGCCGGGGAGGCGCGCGCGGTGACCTTCGGCTTTCCGCCGGGGCGTTGCGATGTCATCATCCGCGACGTCTTCGCGGGGTCCACAACCCCGCGCCCTCTCACCACGGTCGAGTTCTTCGAGGCGGCTCACTCGGCACTGAGCGCGGGCGGCCTGTATGTCGCGAACTGCGGCGACCACTCCTCGCTGCGGGTGGCGAAGGCGGAGCTGGCCGGCCTGGCGCAGGTCTTCTCTCATGTGGCCGTCATCGCGGATCCGCCGATGCTCAAGGGCCGCCGCTACGGGAACATCATTCTCATCGCCTCCGATACTGAGCTTCCTGTAGAGGGCTCACCGGAGTTTGCGGCGCTTACAAAACCACTGCTCGCCGGCGCCGTGCCCGCGCGTTACGAGGACGAACGCTGGACCCGGAAATTTTTCAAGGGGACGGACGCACTGCGCGATCCCGCCGAGTAGGTTAAGCTCCGGGACGGGGACCACACATTCAAGGGGGATTATCATGGATGACCTCGTCCTTTCGGAGCTCAGCCGCTCGAAGCTGCGCACGCTTGTCAAGAACGGCAAGGCCGTGCCCATCTGCAGAGGCTTGTATCTGAGCCGCACGCCCACAGCGGCGGAGTTAGCTGTCATCCTTCAAGACCGGACGCCGGACCTCGTTCTCACTGGGATCACCGCAGGACAGATAGCTCATGGAAAGCCGCTGACGCTGCCGCTCCACGTCGCGTATTCAGAAACTCTTCCCCACTCGCAGTTCTTCGTTGCGCACCGCACAACGCAGCTTGCGAACGACGTCCACAGCAAGGCACGCATTCACTACCCAATTCTCGCGGTCGCATGCATAGATGACGACGAGCTGGGCCTGAAATACCTCGAGCGCGCATATGCCGGTCAGCCCGGAAAAATCCGGCTCGAAGAGCATATGGAGTCGATTGCTCGCCTCCCGAAACGCTCGCGGGCGCTCCTCGATCGCGCGGCACTCGGGACCGACTCGGGCGCAGAAAGAAGTATCGTTCGCGGATTGCGCGAGCTCGGCCTGCACACTGAATCCAATGTTTTCATCGGCCCCTATCTCTGGGACATCGTGCTGCCCAAATTGGGATTTGCCGTAGAAATCGACGGCTTCGAGTACCACTCCCGGAAACCCGAGACCATTCGCGACGCGTGGAAGACAAACGACGCAGTGCTGCGCGGCTGGCGTCCGCTGCGCTATACGGGAAGCTGTGTGACGTACCACCGCGACGATATCCTCCGGCAAATCTCGACGGCGCTGAATCCCGACTTGGAGGCGAAAGTCCACACACCGGTCCGGCAGTGGCACAGGTGGTTTAGTACGCGGAGCGACCCGTGGGATGTGCATGACTGACGCGAAATAGCCACAACGTCCGAATAAGGAGTCGAAATGTGAAAAATCGAGACCTTATTCGGACGTTGTGGCTATTGTCAGCGCTGCCGTTTAAGCCCCGGCGAGCATCCGGTTCACGGCCGCCGCGACGGCGCCGGAGTCGAGCTGCGGCAACTGCACGCCAGCCTCGCGGGCGGCCTTCTGCGCGTGGTCGACCTCGACGGCGTCGACCTCGGTGTTGGACAGGTGCGCCGCGTTGTCGAGCAGCAGCGCGAGGTCGGAGAGGGTGGCACCGTTCTTCAGCATCTCCTCGAGCTTCTCCTTCGGCAGCGCGTCGTTGGCGATGAGTGCCTTGGCCATATCTGTAAACTGGTCCCCTCCGGCAGCCTCGGTGAGGGCAGGAGCGACGGCGGCGCCGACGGACAAAGCAAGGATGGCAGCAATGACGGCACGTGCGTCGCCGGACAGGTCAACGCCCGGGATGACGAGGTTCTCAAGGATGCCGCCGAAGTCGATGTAGTTACCGGCAGAGAACGTCTCGAGCTGCATCTGGGTGCCATTGAAGATGTTCATATCCACCGGGCCAGTGATGCCGCCCACGCGGCCGGAGTCAGAGCGCTGCCAGAAGGCGATACGGTCCCAGCCGCCCACCGGCTCCGGGGCCTGATCCTGGTACGCGGCGAGCCACAGCGGGAACTCGGAGAACTCCGTCGTGTTGCCCATCTCGTGGAGCCAGAAGTACTTGTACGTGTAGATCATCGGGGTGCGGCCGGTTAGGCGCTGCAGCTCCGAGGTGAAGGTGCGCGTCCAGGCCACGAGCTCGGCCGGGGACTTGCCCTCGGAGACCTCGAGGTCGAGGACCGGCGGCAGGGTCTGGCCCGGGACGAGGGCGAGCTGTGCAGCGAACTCCGCGGCCTGGCGAGCGGGATCCGCTGCTGGGCGGGCGTAGTGGTACGCGCCGACCTTGAGACCGGCCATCTTCGCGGCGTTCGCGTCGCCGACGTAGTGGCTGTTAACCCAGCCTTCGCCCTCGGTGGCCTTGACGAACGCGAAGGACTGGCCGTCCGACTTCACGGCGTTCCAGTCAATGCCGGCGAGCGTGGTGTGCTGGTGTCCAGAGACATCGATGCCGCTGGGTGCAACGAGGCCGCCCAGGTCTTGGGCCTGAGCGACGGTGCTGGAAACGGTGGCTGTGGACAGAGCAAGTGCGGCAGCCGTAAGGGCCGCGACGATACGGCGTGCAGAGATCATGTCTGCGACACTACACATCAATCACACGAGTCACACACACAACACGCGTTACTGCTTTAACTTTTCGGATCGCGCGGCGAGCCACGCGCGCACGGCACGCGCCGCATCCGCAGCCGAGAGCGACGGCACATAGGCGTGGACGACCGCGGCGGCGATAGCAGGCAGCGCCAACTCATCGTCGTACGCGAGGTACCACGCGTGCTCCGTCGGCTGGAACTTGCGCTTGCTCGCGGCGAGCGTGCGGAAGCCGTAGAGCGGCTCCATCTCCTCGCCCACGCGCGAGAGCAGCGCGTCGAGCAAACCGGGCTCGGACGAGCTGCCGGACAGCGGCGCGCCCGAGAGCGAAATCCACTCGCAGCCCTCGGCAGCGGCTTGCAGGAGCGCTTCGGAGATAAGCAGCTCAATGACGCCTTTAAACCCATGCTCGGAACGGCGCATGACGTCGAGCGTGTACCCCGCGATCTCGCCGGAATGGTGGACCGGCAACCATGACGTCACGCCATGCAAAGAACCGTCAGAACCCACGGCGAGCAGCAAGCGGGTACCGGGCACACGCAGCTCCGGCAGCGAGCCCAGAGTAAAGCCCATCTCCGGCAAAGACTTCTCGGAGACCCATTCTTCAGACAGGGCGATAACGGCCGCTTGAAGCTCGAGCGAAAGTTCCGACCACGTCGTCCACATAGTCGTCACGCCTTCTTTGCCGGCCTTGTTGCGCGCGGTACGCACGTTCTGGAACTTCTTGCCTTTAAACTCAGTGTTCTCGGTGGAGAGCACTGCTTCCTCGGCGACTTCGAGGCGGCGGAACCCCGGGCGCTCGAAGGCTTCGGAAACGGAGTACCACGCCGGACGCAGCGAATTCTCACGCGCGAAGGCCTCGAACTCGGCGGCGCAGCCCTCGGTGTCAAGTCCCACAGGCTGGCCCAAGGACAACGCCACCCCTCGGGAGGCGCGGTAGGCCACATACGTATCCCCCTCTTCATTAAAGAAGTAGCGGTTGCCCTCCCACAGAGTCATGAACGACAGGTGGTCGCCAGAGCCGGACTCGAGGATGGCACGCGCGTGAGTGGCATCACCGGAAGGGTCAGCAGGTCGAGCGAATATGCGCCAGCCTTGCCACGCGGCATAGAGCCAGAAGACCGTGCCCACCCACTCGTAGAGCGCCCACGCCGCCGAGGTGCCCGGCACGAGCGCGTACGGCAGGAGCAGCGCAACAACGGGCGGGAAGAAGCGCAACGGCCATTCAAACGCGATAGAGCCGAAGGACGCGTCGTCAAAGGAAGCCCTCAGAAGCCAGGCACCCACGAACCACACGGCGCTCACTACAACGAAAGCGAGCAGGAGGCGCAGCAGTACGCGGAGGACCGAGGCGGAATTCTCGCGCACGCTGAACACGCGGCGGTTCCAGACGAGTACACAAGCACACCCCAGCCACGGCACGAGAACCGCCGCTAGGTTGATGCCGTAGAGCGCCACGCCGTCTTCATCCAAGTCGAAGAGCTGCGTGACGAGCACGGCCATGGCAGCGAATTGAACGAGAAGCGAACCCCACCACGCGGCGAGGCGGCCCTTCCACAGCCCATAACAGAGCACGAGTTGGATGAGCAGCGGGATGAGGTCCGCGACGGCCGGGCCCAGGCCGTAGACACGCGACCAGCTGAGGGCGTCCTGGCACTCCTGCGAGCCGGGCAGGGAGTGGCATAGACCGGCGGTGAGGGCATCGGAAGCACCGCCGGACCACATGAGCTGGGTGACGGGGCTAAACGGGCCCTCGGCGCCAGGATTGAGCGCAACAAAGAGCGGACCGAGCGCAACGATCCCCACCACCAGTGCAGTGAGCACGCGCTTCTCGCTTGCCGATGCCCCCGCGCCGCGGGTTTCCTTCGCCCACCAGGCTCCCGCGGCGATGGATAACACGGCGGCGGTCACGCCGATGACATCGGGAAGCGTGCCCGAATACAAGGCCATGGTGGCGGGCAGCACGAGGATGACTAGGCGCACGCGGCGGCGCCAGAGCCGGGGAAGCCGCGCGGAGGCGAAACCGGCGGTGCCAATGATGAACGCGATGAGCGTCATCCGAGTCGAGCGCAGGAGATCATCGCCCCAGCGGTTGAGACCGGCAATCTCAATGCCCTTGGCAATCACGAGGGACAGCGGCACGACGATGAGCTGGCTTGCCACGCCCACGGCGAGGAAACGTTTCCACCCCAGGGTGCGCTCGGCTGGGATGTCCACGGCGAGGGCAAGCAGCGTAAGCATGAACGCCCCGCCGGCGGTGTGGACGGACAGGTCATCGAGCAGCCCATCCGAGGCACCAAGAATCCACAGAGCCCACACGATGACGATGAGGAGGAGCGTCACTGGGTTGCGACGCAGGAAGGTTTTAGAGCGTGACATCGGAATCTTTCAGTCCGTCGAAGGGGTCGGTCGTTACAGTGAGCCCGCCGCGGCGCGCGGCCCACGCGAAGGCGCGTTGTAGGCCAGGGCGCCACACGTCAAAGGAATGTCCACCTTCGAGCGTGCCGTACCACGCCGGAATTCCGGCGGCACGCGCCTTGGCCGAGAGGTCTGTGAGCGCGCTCTTCGCATGCTCATCCGCGGTGCCCGCGATGAAAACGGCGGCCAGCCCCGAATCCTTGTAGCTGTGTGCGGTAAGCAGGCTAGCGGGGTTTTGTGCTTGGTACTTGGACTCGTCGCCACCGAAGAACTTCTCAACCGTCGCGGCATGCGTGCCGATGGTCGGCTCCGCCTCGCCGGACAGATCGATGACCGAGCCGAATGCGGACGGGTGCGTCGTGGCGATCTGCAGCGTGCACGTGCCGCCGTAGCTCAAACCAGCGACCGTCCAGTGCTTCTGATCCGCATCCACGCGGAAGTCTGCCTTAATCGTGTTCGGCACGTCCGTCGTGAGGTACGTCATCACTGTGGCGACCGAAGAGTTGGCGCAGATGGGGTTGGCGTTCTCGGAGCCTGTGGCATCGACAGCGATGACGATCGGGCTTACTCCCCCGTTGGCGGCCTGGAAGCGGTCCGCGGTCTGCGCTGCCTCACCGGAGCCGAACCACTGCTCCGGTCCGCCGGGGTTGCCGTGGAGCAAGACGATAACCGGCAACGTGGCGTTCGACGTGAAATACGCCGGCGGCAGATACGCCGTGGCGTCGCGCGAGGTGAATCCCGAGACCGCGGAGGACACCGGGAAGGTAACGAGCGCGCCGTGGGCGCCGTCCGTCGCCGACGCAGCCTTGACCTGATCGAGCGTCATCTCCGGAGCTACGGGCTGCGGGTCGAGCGAGGCGACCGTGGGATACGTGCCGTATTCCATGTTGGCCAGGCCCGCGGTGGACACGGCGGAGACGACGGCGACGAGCGCGAGGAGCACGCGCAGGCGCGGCAGGACGGCCACGCCCACGAGCGCGAGCACCGAGACGAGCCCAGCGGCGAAAAGGTAGAGGGGAATATCCCAATGGCGGAGAATAAACCATGCCGCGGAGACAGCGGCGAGCGCCACGGCGAGGGTAAGGCCCGTGCGGTGCCACCGCTTCCAGCCGGCCCAGAGGACGACATCCGCGCCGAGGACAAGTAGCACCACGTAGATGACGCCCGCCGCGGTTCCCGTGAGCGGAATCTCCCGCACAAAATCGATAACTGATTGCACGAGATAACAGTAGTTCCCGCCTGCTGGAACGTTACGGGCGAAAGCCCACGAGTTTCCTACTTATACGCTGCGAGCTCGCTCCACGATGCTGGGAATTTCCTGACAGGCAGCATCCACGTCCGCCTGCGTGGTGCCGGGGCCGAGGGTAAACCGCAGACTACCGGAGTGGTCCTGGTCGATCCCCATAGCTTCGAGGACGTGCGAGGGGCGGTACACGCCGGCATGGCATGCGGAGCCTGCCGATGCCTCTATCCCCGCAGCGTCGGCCAGCATGAGCAAGCTATCCGAGTCCGTGCCCGGGAACGTGAGATGCAGGTGGCTGGGCAACGCCGGCTCATGCGTGTTGCAGATCGCGTCGGGCACGGCGGCCAATAGGCGATCGCGGAGAGCGTCGCGCAGTACGCGCACGCGGGCGGCCTCGGACTCGAGCTCGGCGAGCGACTCGTGGAGCGCGGCCGCCGTCGCAGAAGCGGCTGCCACGTCGACGGTGCCGGGGCGGATGCCGCGCTCTTGTCCCCCGCCGTAGGCGATGGGCTGCGGTGCCGGCGAGCGGCGCGCGAGCAGAAGGCCTGCGCCACGCGGACCGCCGAACTTGTGGGCACTGGCGGCCAACGTTGAGGCACCCAGCGCGTGGAAGTCGATAGGCAGCTTGCCCATGACTTGAACGGCGTCGATGTGGACGGGGGTCTCGCCCGCCCGGTCGATGACTTCTTTGACGGGCTGGAGGGCGCCGGTCTCATTATTGGCCCACATGCACGTCGCCACGGCAGCGGGGGCGTCGAGCGCCGCGAGGTCGCTCAGATGGCCGTCGTGGCCGACGGGCAGCAGGTCAACGGTCGCACCTTCCTTAGCGAGGGCGGCAACGGTCTCGAGGACACCAGGGTGCTCGATGGGCGTGGAGACAACGCGCGCCGGCGCACCGGCAGCCACGCGGGCGCGATAAAGGCCCTGGATGCCGATGTTGTCCGCCTCGGTGCCAGACGAGGTGAAGATGACCTCGATGGGCTCGCAGCCGAGGTCGGCGGCGATGGACTCACGGGCATCGTCAAGCACACTGCGCGCGCGGCGGCCCGAAGCATACGTCGCGCCGGCGTTGAGAGCGCCCGACGCGGCGACCCAGGCGTCCACGGCCGCTTGGCGCATGGGCTGGGTCGCCGCGTAGTCGAAATAGTGTGACATTAGCCGCGACGCGAGTTGATCTCGGCGGTAAGCGCCGGGGCGATCTCGTGGAGGTCACCCACGACGCCGAGGTCAGCGATCTCGAAGAAGGGCTCGTCCTGGTCCTGGTTGACCACGACGATGGTGCCCGAGGTACGCATGCCTGTGAGGTGCTGGATGGCGCCAGAGATGCCGAGTGCAATATAGAGATCCGGCGAGACGGTGACGCCGGTCTGGCCGACCTGGTGCGCGGGGTCGTAGGCGCCGTTGTCCACGGCGTCGCGGGTGGCGCCGACGGCGCCCCCGAGGGCATCGGCAAGCGGCTCGACAACTTCGGCGAACTTGTCGCCAACGCCGCGGCCGCCGGAGACAACGACCTTGGCGGCGGTGAGTTCGGGGCGCGCGGAGTGCTCGGCGGGCTTAAAACCGGTGACGGTGACGTCGCGCTCGGTGGCGCCCGGCAGCGGCATGGGGGCGAGCTCGCCCGCGGCCGGCTGCGGTTCGGCCTTGATGGCGCCGGGGCGCACGGTAAAGACCGGGCAGGCGCCCGCGGCGGTGGAGGTCGCCTGGAAGGTGCCACCGAAGATGACGTGGGTGGCGGAGTGATCCGGGTTGATGGCCGTGACGTCCGCGAGGACGCCGGAGGCCAGGCGTGCGGCAACGCGGCCGGCAATCTCGTTGCCGGTGGGCGTCGCGGCGATGACGATGGGCGCGGGGTTCGCGGCGCCGAGGGCGTGGAGGGCGTCGACCTCGGGTGTGATGAGGCGCTGGCCGTAGTCGGCCGTGGTGGCCTCAACGACCTGGGCGGCGCCGAGCTCGGCGAGCTCCTTCTCAAATCCTGCAGGCGAGGCGGAGACGACGACGGCAGAGACGACGCCCAGCGGGCGGGCGGCGGTGATGAGCTCGGCGGTGACCGGTGAAAGCTGGCCCGCCTCGTGCTCGACAAGAACGTAAACGTGCGACATGGTGGGTGCTCCTTAAATGAGGTTGCGGGCGGCGAGGAAGTCGGCGATCTGGCTGGCGGCCTCTTCGGCGGAGACGCCGGAGATGACCTCGCCGGCGGTGCGCGGCGGCAGTTCCTGGGAGTCAGTGACCTGAGTGGCCGGCGCAATGGCGTCGATGCCAAGGTCTGCGACGGACCACTCGGTAACCTCGGCCTTCTTCGCGGCCATAAGGCCCTTGAAGTTGGGGAAGCGCGGCTTGTCCGCCTTGTCTGTAACGGTGACGAGAGCCGGCAGGGCGGTCTCGATTTCCCACGTACCGCGGGCGTCCTCGCGGGTACCGGTGAGCTTGTCGCCGGTGAAGTTCAGGGTCTTCACGCCGGTGAGCGCGGGCAGCTGGCGGTACTCGGCGAGCAGGCCTGCGAGCAAACCGGTCTGGGAGTCCGAGGCCTGGGAGCCGGCGACGACGATCTGGACGGGGTCGGTCTCGGCGAGCTTGGTGAGCGCGGCGTTCAAGGTCCAGGCGGTGGAGAGTGCGTCAGCGCCAGCAAGCTGATCGTCCACGACGTGCACAGCGGCGTCCGCACCCATGGCGAGCGCCTTGCGCAGAGCTTCGTCGGCTTGGGCCGGGCCCATGGTGAGAGCCACGACGCGGAAGCCGGCGTCCGGATTGTTTTCGCGCAGGCGAAGGGCCTGCTCGACGGAGAATTCGTTGACCTCGTCGATGACGTTGTCCACGTCGCGGTTAATCCGGTGATCCTCCCCCAGTGTCTTCGTCGACCAGGTATCCGGTACGTGTTTGACCAGCGCCACGATGGTTGGCATGTGTCGTGTCCCTTTCCGTCATGCGTGTGTTATGAAAGTTAGCTAAACCTTGCTCGATGATACTCGGGGGCCGCAGATAAATGCGACCTGCCGCGAACTTCCGGCGGCCGAGCCCGCGAGGCCGTCGTCGACGCGCGCCACCACCACCGTGAGCGCTGCGGGGCCCCGCAGCTTGAGCTTCTTGCGGAGCTGGTCTGGGTCGACGTTCACGCCACGCACGAGGATTTCCGCGCGGCCACAGTCGTACGAAGCGAGCGCGGCCTTGAGCTTCTTGAGGGGGACCTGCTCGATGAATTCAAATCCCGAGGTGCCCGTGGGCAGCCGGTCGCCGGTGAGGTAGGCCAAGTGCTCGTCGAGCTGCCAGAGCCCCTCGCGCGCGGCGTAATGCTGGACGAGCCCGGCGCGGATGATGGCGCCGTCGGGCTCGAGGATGAAGCGGCCGGGCTCGCCGGGCGCGGGTGGATCGACGGGCGCGTCCGTGACGATGTCCGTGTGGCCGTCGCGGAGGATGACCGCGCGGCGGCGAGCGGCGGCGAGGTCCGGCGTGTAGAGGCAGGCCTCCTTGACGCCGCCGTCGACGGAGACGATGTCCACGCCGCCGTCCCACTCGGAGAAGTCGAGGCCCGGCGCGCACTTGATGGCCAGGGGACGGCCGGGGTACGCGGCGACGAGGTCTGGCAGCGGAGGAAGAAGCTTGGCGGGGTCGGTAATGCGGCGCCCACCCGCGCGACGGGCGGGGTCGGCGACGACGACGCCGGAGTTGGTCACGGGTGCCAAGGCATCCGCGCGGACGAACCAGCCGTCGGGCACGTTGTGGCGGGCCATGGCCAAGCGTGAGGCGTCGAGGTCGGAGCCGACATAGTCAATTCGGGCAGTGCGAAGCAATGCCCCCTCAGTGCCGATGGAACAGGTGACGTCGTGGACGAACTCAACGCCGAGCGCAGCCAAGTGCTGGGCGCGGAAGGACGCGACGGCGGGTGGGGTGGCTTGTTGGACCGAGGTGGCATCGGCAAGCCAGTGAGCAGGGAGCTTGCCCGAGCGGCGGGCCTGGAGGAGCTCGGCGACGGCGCGGGCGTGCTCGCCGTAGAGCCCGCGGAGGAACTCCACGTCCTTGAGCTGGGTCTTGGGAGTGAGTTCAAGATCGTGGTCGAAGGTGTGGGCCGCGAGGAAGGCGACCTCGTCGAGGGTAAAACTCATATGCGGTCCACCGGGTTGGTCTCGAAGTAGTCGCTGTAGTGTGGGTCGTCGACTGGGTCGCCGATGACGGGGCGCAGGTCAGCATTGGCCGCGGCCTTGATCACGCCGGAGACGCTGTCGTGCTCCGCGAGGCGGGCAAGCTGGCGCCACGTGGGCAGGGCAAGGCGCACGAGCCCGGCGCGCCATCCGTCGAGGAGGAGCTGGGGCGGGAACCAGTTGGCGTCAGCGGCTTCAAAGGTCGTGGCGTCCGGCTCCTGGCCCGGAGGCAGCGTCGCGATAAAGAAGAACGTGTCGAACCACTGGCCTTTATCGACGCCCGCCCAGCGCGCCCAGGGGCGCAGCATATCTGCGTCGAGCTTGAAGCGGCGGCGCGAGAGGAACTCTGTAAAGGAGATGGTGTGGTTTTCGAGCTCAAGGCGCTCGTCGTGATAGCGGCGCGCATCCTCGAGAACCTCGCCGGACAGGCCGCGCACCAGAAGCGTGCCGGCCTCCTCAAAGAGCTCGCGGGCAGCGGCGAAGACGAGGGCGTGCGTCTTGTAGCGGGTCACGCCCATCTTGCGGGCCATGGAAATGGTGGACGCGCCGGACCACAGCTCGCCGGAATCCCACGTGCGCGGCGGGAAGTCGCGGGGGTCGACGCCGCCGCCGGGGAATACGACATGCCCCGGATAATTGCGCATGGTGGACACGCGTTCTTGTACCCAGACCTCGAGTCCGTCCTCGCCATCGCGAACGATAAGGACGGTGGCAGCCAGCTTGCCGCCGTTGAAACCGGTATGGTCCGCGTGGTCGATGGCGTCGTGCTCACCGACGCCATCACGGAAATAAGTCCGGTTAGGGTCCCGATAGGTTGGCATAGTGAAGCCAGATTACCGCAACCTAGCGCACGCGGCGGGCGAAATAGCGCTCTCCAATGCGGTCAACCTGAATAGGCTGATGGAACGCCGTGGAGAGGTTCTCAGAAGTCAGCACGCTATTGATAAGGCCCATGTCCACGACCTTGCCCTCGTCGAGGATCATCGCGTGAGTAAAGCCGTACGGGATCTCCTCGACGTGGTGGGTAATCATCACGATCGCCGGGGCGTCCGGATCGAGCGCCAAATCCCCCAGGTAACCCACGAGGTCCTCGCGGCCGCCCAAGTCCATGCCCGCGGAGGGCTCGTCGAGGATGAGCAGCTCCGGGTTGACCATGAGGGCGCGGGCCAAGATGACGCGCTTCTTCTCACCCTCGGACAAGGTGCCCCACGTGCGCTTGGCCAGGTGGGTCGCCCCCACCTGGGCGAGAATTTCCTCGACGCGGCCGAAATCCATATCCTGGTATTCCTCACGCCAGCGTCCGAGCACGGCGTAGCCGGCGGAGATGACCAGATCGTCGACCCGCTCATTGTCCGGGATGCGGTGCTGCACGGCGGCCGAGGAAATGCCGATGAGCGCGCGCAAGTCGCGCATGTCCGTCTTGCCGATGCGCTCGCCCATTAAGAACGCCGTGCCCTTGGACGGGAATTCCTCCGCCGCGGCCATGCGGACAAGGGAGGTCTTGCCCGCGCCATTGGGGCCGATAATGACCCATCGTTCGTCGAGCTCTACCTGCCAATCGATGGGACCTACAAGGGTGCGTCCACCGCGGCGCAGCTCCACGCCGTGGAAGTCGATCAGAAGGTCGGGGTCAGCCACGTATTCAGGTTCGGCGATCTCTTGCGCAGTCATGCCCTCTATAGTGCCTTACGTTCCACTTCCCCGGTGAAAGTGACACAGCTAGGTTAGGCTGAAAGGCATGACTTCTCCCACCTCCTCCCCGCGCATATACGGCCACGCTTTCGGCCGCCTGGGCATTGACGATGTCCGCCCCGTCATCTCCGGCGGGAAGCTGCCCTCCAAGGGCACCGTTGGGGAGGTCATCCCCGTCACGGCCTTGGTCTGGCGCGAAGGCCACGACGCCATCGCCGCCACGCTGTCTGTGTGGAATGCGGAGGCCTCCACGGTCTCCTCGACGACCATGGACTTCGACCCCGTCAACCCGGATCGCGTCCATGCCGTCTTTACCCCCGCCACCCCGGGCCGCTGGTTCTTCCGCGTCGACGCGTGGAGCGATGTCATGGCCACGTGGCGCAACGCCGTGACGAAGAAGATGGACGCCGGCCAATCCGAGCAGGAGCTCGCCAACGATCTCTCCCACGGCGCCGACCTCTTTACCCGCGCCGCACTCCAGACCCCCACGGACCAGGCGGGCCCGCTCTTCGCTGCGGCCAAGGCACTTGCTTCCGATGCCCCCTTCACCGAGCGCGTCGCCCCCGCCTTCTCCCCCGAGGTCACCGAAATTCTCGAGCACCACCCGCTGCGCGAGCTCATCACCGAAAGCGAGATTTACGAAGTCGACGTCGAGCGTGCCAAGGCCCGCTACAGCTCTTGGTACGAGCTCTTCCCCCGCTCCACCGGCGGTTGGGACGCAGATGGCAACCCCGTCCACGGCACCTTTGAGACCACGAAGCGCGCGCTGCCCCGCGTGGCGGAGATGGGTTTTGACACCGTCTACTTCCCGCCCATTCATCCCATCGGCGAGGTGCACCGCAAGGGCCGCAACAATGCGGTGACTGCACAGCCGGGCGACGTGGGTTCCCCGTGGGCCATCCAGGACCACACGACCACGCACCCGGAGCTGGGCACAATGGAGGACTTCAAGGACCTCCTCTCCTACGCCGAGTCGCTCGGCCTCGAGGTCGCCCTCGATCTGGCCCTCCAGTGCGCACCGGACCACCCATGGGCGCAGTCCAACCCGGAGTTCTTCACGGTGCTCGACGACGGCACCATCGCGTATGCAGAGAACCCACCCAAGAAGTACCAGGACATCTACCCGCTCAACTTCGACAACGACCCAGACGGCATCTACGAGGCCATCTACGACATGGTCATGATCTGGGTGAACGCCGGTGTAAAGACCTTCCGCGTGGACAACCCGCATACCAAGCCCGCCAACTTCTGGGCGTGGCTCATCGCCAAGGTGCATGCCACGCACCCAGACATCATCTTTCTCGCCGAGGCGTTCACGCGCGCCCCGCGCCTGCTGGGCCTGGCCAAGGCGGGCTTTTCGCAGTCCTACTCCTACTTCACGTGGCAGAACTCCAAGTACGACCTCACGGAGTTCGTTCAGCACCACCTGGAGCAGGCCGATATCTGCCGCCCCAATATGTTTGTCAACACCCCAGACATCCTGCACGAGTCCTTGCAGACCGGCGGACGCGCCATGTTCGCCATCCGCGCCACGCTCGCCGCGACGCTCTCCCCGCTATGGGGCGTGTACTCCGGCTTCGAGCTCTACGAGCACGAGGCCGTCAAGCCCGGCAGTGAGGAATACCTCGACTCCGAAAAGTACGAGCTGCGCCCGCGCGACTTCCAGGCGGCGCTCAACTCCGGCGACTCGCTCGAGCCCTACATCGGGATGCTCAACCGCATCCGCCGCGAAAACCCGGCCTTGCAGCAGCTGCGCGCGCTCACCTTCCACGAGGTAGACAATGACAACGTCATGGCCTACTCCAAGGCGGACGCCGCCACGGGCAACGTCGTGCTCACCGTGGTCAACCTCGACCCGCGCAATACCCAGGAAGCCACCGTCCACATCAATTACGCGGCCATCGGCCAGGACGAAGGCGCAAGCTTTGAGGTCCACGACAAAATCTCGGGCAAGACATTCACGTGGGGGCCGCACAACTTCGTGCGCCTCGCCCCGCAGGGCGACGTCGCCCACGTCCTCGTGCTGCCCACCGTCGCCGAGGACCGCCGCACGCAGCTGGCCTGGCGTCCGCAGGACACCTACCGCGCCTAGTGCCAGCCAGGCCCTGCACGCCCGTTCGAGTGAGCAGGGTCCGCGGGCACAATATCAACCGCTCGGTGCCGATCAAGAGAAAACTCACATCGCCTGCACGCACCCCTCTATAAAGGTACTTTTGACTCTATGAGCATCCCGCAGTCTGACCTCGATCTCCTCAACTCCTGCCGCCACTGGGCGCCGCACGATTTCTATGGCTGGCACGACGGCGTCGTGCGCACCCGCAAGCCGGGTGCCGAGTCGGTCGAGCTCGTCACGGCCGAGAAAACCATTGCCATGACGAACGTGGGCAATGACATCTGGGAAGCCTGCTTGGTTCGCGAGGCCGATTACCGCCTGCGCGTGACCTATCCGGGCCAGCCCGCCCGCGAGGTGGCCGACGGCTACCACTTCCTCCCTACGCTCGGTACCTTTGACCTGCACCTTATCGGGGAGGGCCGCCACGAGCGCCTGTGGGAGGTGCTCGGCGCGAACCTCAAGTCCTATGAGACGGATCTCGGCGTCGTCGAGGGCGTCGCCTTCGCCGTGTGGGCCCCCAACGCCGTGGGCGTCGCCGTCGTCGGCGACTTCTGCGGATGGAACCCCACCCAATACCCCATGCGCTCGCTAGGCTCCACGGGCATCTGGGAAGTCTTCGTCCCTGGCATCGGCGTGGGCGAGCGCTACAAGTTTGCCATCCAGACCAAGCACTCCGGCCGCATCGACAAGGCCGACCCGCTCGCCAAGGCCACCGTTGCCCCGCCGGCGACGGACTCCGTCGTCGCCCGCTCCACCTACAAGTGGAACGACCACAAATGGATCGACGCACGCACCGGCGATATCAACGTGCCGGTCAATATCTATGAGGTCCACGTCGGTTCCTGGAAGATCGGTTCGAATTACAACGTGCTGCGTGAGGAGCTCATCCCCTACCTCTTGGAGCACAACTACACGCATGTCGAGTTGATGCCCGTCGCCGAGCACCCCTTCGGCGGCTCCTGGGGCTACCAGGTCTCCGGCTACTACGCGCCCTCCGCGCGCTGGGGCTCGCCAGAGGATCTCAAGGCGCTAATCGATGCCCTCCACCAGGCGGGCATTGGCGTCATCATCGACTGGGTCCCCGCGCACTTCCCCAAGGACGAGTTCGCGCTCGGCCGCTTCGACGGCCAAGCCCTCTACGAGCACCCGGACCCCCGACGTGGCGAGCAGTCCGACTGGGGTACCTACGTCTTCGACTTCGGTCGCAACGAGGTTCGCAACTTCCTGGTCGCCAACGCTCTGTACTGGGCCGAGGAATACCACGTCGACGGCCTGCGCGTCGACGCCGTGGCCTCCATGCTTTACCTCGACTACTCCCGCGAGGAGTGGCTGCCCAACCAGTACGGCGGCCGCGAGAACCTCGAGGCTGTCCAGTTCCTCCAGGAAACCAACGGGACGCTCCACCGCGCCCACCCGGGCGTGTGGACCATCGCTGAGGAGTCCACCTCCTGGGATGGTGTTACCCGCCCCACCTCCGACGGCGGCCTGGGCTTCGACTTTAAGTGGAACATGGGCTGGATGAACGACACGCTCGAGTACTTCAAGCGCGAGCCGGTCCACCGCTCCTACCACCACGGTGAGCTCACCTTCTCCATGGTCTACGCCTACTCCGAGCACTACATCCTGCCGTTTAGCCATGACGAAGTCGTCCACGGCAAGGGCACCATCTGGGGCCGCCAGCCTGGCGATGACTGGAACAAGGCGGCCGGCGTGCGCGCGTTGTATGCCTACATGTACTCCCACCCCGGCAAGAACCTGCTGTTCATGGGCCAGGAATTCGGCCAGACCACCGAGTGGAACGAGTCTTCTTCCGTCGATTGGTCCAACCTGGAAGGCTGGGGCCACGAGTGGCACCAGGGCATCAAGAAGCTCTCGCGCGACCTCGGTGCTCTATACAAGAACACTCCGGCGCTCTACACGCGCGATTTCGATCCCTCTGGCTTCCACTGGGTCGTGGGCGATGATGCCAACGGCAGCGTGCTCGCCTACGAGCGCTACGGCGAGGACGGCTCCGCGCTGCTCGCGGTCATCAACCTCTCCGGTTCCTCCCACACTCATTACCAGCTCCACCCCACCCGTCCGGGCTGCTGGGAGCTCGTCCTCAACACGGATGACTCCAGCTACGAGGGCGCGGGCAACAACCTGCCCTCCGAGTTCACCGCGGGCGACGACGGTGCCTGGCTGCACCTGCCCGCCAACTCGGCGCAGTGGTACGTCTACCGCGGCTAGTTCTTCCAGTCTCGCCCTGAGACGCAATGACCACAACGCCCGAATAAGGTCCCAAAAATCACAACTTTTCAGGCTTATTCGGACGTTGTGGTCATTTTCAGATCTCCGGACTACTTCCCCACGAGCCCGCGCACGTGCGCGTCAATCTCGTCGCGGATAATCCGCATGCGTTCCATGCCGTGGATGTCCTGATCGACGGGTTCGGATACCTCCCAGCGCTCCAGCTTTCCAGTCGCGTCCTCCGGCCAGTCCAGCTCCGCGCCACCCACGATGACCACGTGGTCGACGCTGCGCAGCAACTGTGGGTCCACGGCCTCGACTCGGCCGTGGGTCATGTCCGCGCCGACCTCGGCGAGCGCCTCGACGGACTCCTGGTTAACCTCACCCTCGGCACCCGACTTCGTGACCTTCACGCCCGCGGAGTACGTCTCCCACTCCGGAGCGTGCTTACGCGCCAGCGCCTCGGCCATCTGGGACTTGCCACGGTTGCTATTGCACAGGAAGTAAACGGAGAGCATGGTGGTCACCTTTCAGTACAGAACACGGTTGATGTGGGTCATTGTAGACATGACAACGCCCGCACGGCCGGTTGAATGGCAGCGCGGGCGGGTGGGGTTGAGCTCTTACTTGTAGATGCCCGAGCCCTTCTCGTAGTTGTCCAGGTCAATCTGCTGCGTAGGCTGCAGCGTCTCGTTGGCGGGGTTGACGACGTCCGGCAGCTTGAGGTCGACGTCGCTGTCGAGGTCGGTCTCCTTATAAGGCAGCTGGCCGTCGAGCACCTGGTGAACGCGGTTCATGTCGACAGAGTGCGTCCAGCGGCCGATCAGGACCGTGGCCAGGGCGTTGCCCGCGAAGTTGGTCAGCGCGCGGGCCTCGGACATGAAGCGGTCAATACCGACGATGATGTCCACGCCGTGCAGGAGCTCCGGGCGGTGCGATTGCAGGCCCGCGGCCAGCGTCGCGATGCCGGCGCCGGAGACACCGGCCGCGCCCTTGGAGGCGATGATCATGAAGACCAACAGGCCGATCTGCTCGCCCAGGTTCATGGGCATGTGCATGGCCTCCGAGATGAAGATGGAAGACAGCGTGAGGTAGATGGCGGTGCCGTCAAGGTTGAAGGAGTAACCAGTCGGGACCACGATGCCGACGGTGGGCTTTTCCACGCCGAGGTGCTCCATCTTGCGCATGAGGTTCGGAAGCGCGGACTCGGAGGACGAGGTCGCGAGGATGAGGAGGAACTCGCGGCCCAGGTACTTGCACAGCTTCCACATGGAGATGCCGCCGAAGACGCGGGCGATGGTACCGAGTACGAGGAAAACGAAGAGGAAACACGTGATGTAGAACGCCAGCATGAGGATGGCGAGCGACTTCACGGCATCGAAGCCGGTGGCGCCAACCACGCCGGCCATCGCGCCGAACGCGCCGATGGGCGCGACCCAGAGGATCATCGACAGCAGCTTAAACACGAGGCGCTGGAGGTGCGCAATGAACGCGAGGATGGGCTCACCCGACGGGCCCATGGACTGCACGGCGAAGCCGCAGAGTAGCGCGACGAAGAGAACCTGGAGCACCGAGCCCGACGTAAAGGACGAGAACAGCGTGTCCGGGATGATAGACGCAATGAAGCCCGTGAGGCCCTCGTGGCTCTCTTCTGCCTGAGCAATAAAGGAATCCGCAGCGCCTTGCGAAGCAGAGATGTCCAAACCGGTGCCCGGCTCGATGTAGTTACCGACGAGGAGGCCCACGCCGAGCGCGAAGGTCGACATGATGATGAAGTACGCCAGGGCGATGCCGCCGGCCTTGCCCACCGAGGCTGCGGCACGCACGGAGCCAATGCCGAGCACGATGGTGCAGAAGATGACCGGGGCAATGATCATCTTGATGAGGCTCACGAACATCGTGCCGAGGATCTTAAACGGCGCGGCGGCCTCCGGCGCGACGAGGCCGAAAACCACGCCACCGACGACCGCGACGATGACAGCAATGTAGAGCCAGTGCGTGCGGTCTTTCTTCGGACCCTTCGCCTGAGCAATTTTTGGGGTGGTGGTAACTGGCGAAACCATAGCCGTCCCTTTCTTGAAAGTGTGAGCCGCTCGATAGCGCACAGAGTTATGTATCGTCTTCTGCACCAAACGTGAAGCGGCTCACGTACGGGTGATATAGGGATACTAGACCCGCTCTTTTCTGTCGCGAAACCTAGGAAGTACAGGGTTAATGTGGTTTTAACCCCGGGGCTAGGAAAGGGGTGTCCGCGAAATTCGCCAAGCGAACACAAAGCCCCGCACGGGTGAGCATTTCTCTCACCCGTGCGGGGGATAGCCCGACAGCCAGGTCGTTATCGTGGCTGTTGGACGCGCCGCAGCGTGCAGCTGGTCACACTCGCCTAGTACAGGGCGCTCGCCAGCTTGGTACGTGCCGCGAGGACACGCGGGTCGCCCGCGTCGAAGAGTCCGAAGAGCTCGAGCAGGCGGTCGCGCAACGCAGCCTTCTCGTCACCCGCCGTGACCTTCATCGTGTTAATAAGGCGGTCAAAGGCCTTTTCCGGCACGCCGGCGACGACCTCGGCGTCCGCAGCATGCATCTGCGCGGCCGGCGAAGGGTCGGTCTCTGCCTCGGCGATGGGGTCTTCGACGCCGGAGATACGCTTGAGCAGCTTCGTGGTGTCGCGCGCCTGCTTGATGTCCGTTGCCTTCGGGTCGTCCGCGAGGATCGAGTCGTAGACCGCGATGGCTGCGTCGAAGTCGCCCGCGTTGAGCGCGTCCTCGGCCTGCGTCACGCGCGGATCGAGCTCCGGTTCCTGGGGCGTATCCCCCGCGTCCGGGATGCCCGACAGTTGGGCGCCGACCTGCTGGACGAGGGCGGCGACCCACTGCTCGAGGCTCTCGCGCGGCTGGCCCCCCTCGAAGTGGGTGATGGGCTTGCCCGCGGCGAGCGCAATGACGGTAGGCAGGTTTTGTACGCCGAAGACCTGCGCGACCTGCGGGGTGGCATCCGCGTCGACGTAGCCGACCACGAACTTCAGGCCGCCAGCCGCGGCGAGCTCCGCGAAATCGGCCTTCAGTTGCTCCGACTGCGGCGAGCGCGCCGTGCCCACGAGGACGACAACGGGCACCTGGGCGCTGCGGCGCGCGACGTCTTCTTCGAAGTTGGCCTCGGTCACCTGGAAGAAGGGCTGGACGCCGGCAGACGAGCCACCTGGCTGCGGGGCAGATGCCGCCTTGGCGCGCGCGTCATTGCGTGCTTTAAGCTCGCCCAGATCCAGGGCACCGCCGACGAAACGATTCGGAATAGTCATGGCTTAAACCTCCCCATTCTTCAGGTGGCGCTCGACGGCCTCGACCTTGCTGGTGAGCTGGCCCGTCACGCCCTCGCGAATATCGGCCTTAATCACAAGACCCGTACGCGGCGAAACCGCGCGTACGGCGTCCGTGGCCTTCTTAATGACGGCGAAGACCTCGTCCCACTCCCCTTCCAGGAGCGTGAACATGGCGTTCGTCTCGTTGGGAAGGCCGGATTCGCGCACGACCTTCACGGCGGCGGCGACGGCCTCGGACATCTCTGCGGTGGGCGACTCCACAATCGTGGGCGCGACAGAAAAAGCGACAATCATGCGTGCGATTCTACGCGCGCGAGCCACCCCACCGCCGGGTGGATCGCACTCAACGATCAGCCCTGTGATCACCCCCGAGCCGCGAGTGCAAAGGGCAGGACTTCTGCCCCCGTTGTTGTGAAAATGCCGCTGCCCGCGACGGTGACGGACCACGCCGTGTCCACGAGATCGGTCACGAGAAGCACCGGTCCGCCCGCCGCGGTGAGGACGTCCTGATTGATGCTCGCAAAGTCATAGTGCTGTAGCAGCCCCATGACGCGGTAGGCGGAGTTCTGCGCGGTGACCTCCGTGACGCCGGGCGCGGTGCGCAGGGTGCCGGCGAACTGCATGCGTCCCAGTCCTGCGACCGCCTGGGCGAGGCGCTCGACGAACGCCGTGGTCTCCGGGTCCACGTTGCCCAGTGCGACGACGGAGGTGGGACGCGTCTGCCAGTCCCAGCCGGCGAGGACCTCGACGACCTGCGGCAACCACGGGTCCTGCTGCCACGGCTGGCTGGGCACCCAGGCACGCTCCGTGACGAGCGTGGTAAGCGCCGGGCCACGCCCAATGTCATTGAGACGTCCGAGCGCCTTGCCTTCACCCACGCCCTTGATACGGCCCTTGACCGCGACGGGCCGGGTGATACCCGTCGGCCACATCTTACGATGTGCGAGTGCGACGCCGGGCGCGGTAAGTTGCGCCCTAACGGACTGGCCGACGGCGGCGTCGACGCTCGGATCCCAGCGTCTGCCCGTACAGTTGTCGCAGCGACCGCAGGGGTCGGTCGCGGTGGCGTCATCGAGCTGGTGGCGCAGGAAGAGCATGCGGCATTCCGTCGTCGCCTCGTAGTCAAGCATGGCCTGCTGCTCCGCTGTGCGCGCGGCGGCGAGGCCTTCATAGCGGGCCGAGTCATAAGACCACGGCTGCCCGGTGGACTGCCAGCCGCCTTGCACGCGCTGGACGGCGCCGTCTACGTCGAGGACCTTGAGCGCCTGTTCCAGACGCGAACGGTTAAGGTCCACGTGCGGCTCAATCTTCGCCGTGGACAACGGGCCGTCCGTGTTCGCGAGGACCTCGAGGAGCTGGCGCACGACCGGCTCGGGAGGGAAGGTAAGCGACGCGAAATAACCCCAGATGTCCTGGTCCTCGACGCCGGGCAAAAGGAGGACTTCCGCGTGATCGGTGCCGCGGCCCGCGCGGCCGATCTGCTGGTAATAAGACACCGGCGAGCCGGGTGCACCGACGTGGATGACGAAGCCCAGGTCCGGCTTGTCGAAGCCCATGCCCAGCGCGGACGTCGCTACAAGCGCCTTGAGCTCATTGTGGATGAGTGCCTGCTCAAGGCGCTCGCGTTCCTCGGCCTCTGTGCGACCGGTGTAGGCGGCGACCTCAAAGCCGGCACCGCGCAGCACCTCCGCGAGGTCCTCCGCCGCGGCGACGGTAAGGCAGTAGATAATGCCCGAGCCGGGCAACTCATGCAGGTGCGTCGCGAGCCAGGCCGGGCGCTGCGTCGTATCCTCGAGGCGCAGCACCGCCGGGTAAAGCGACTCACGGTCGAGCCCGCCGCGCAGCACGCCGGTGTTCTCCCCCAGCTGTGCCTGAACATCCGCGACGACACGGTCATTCGCCGTCGCTGTCGTGGCCAGCACCGGCGTATCTGGGCGCAGGCCAGCGAGCAGATCCTTGATGCGCCGGTAGTCCGGGCGGAAGTCGTGGCCCCAATCGGAGATGCAGTGCGCCTCGTCAACGACGAGCATGCCGGCGGCACGGCTAAGCTGGGGCAACACCGCGGTGCGGAAGGACGGATTATTGAGGCGCTCGGGAGAGATGAGCACGAGGTCAGCCTCCCCCGCAGCAATCGCGGCGTGGAGATCATCCCACTGCGTCATGTTCGCGCTGTTAATGGTCACCGCGCGGATGCCCGCGCGGGCGGCGGCCTCCACCTGGTTGCGCATGAGCGCCAACAGCGGCGAAATGATGACCGAGGCCCCAAAGCCACGGGTACGCAGCAACTTGGCCGCGATGAAATACACGGCTGACTTGCCCCAACCAGTGCGCTGCACCACGAGCATGCGGCGGCGCTGATTGACGAGCGAGTCGATGGCGGTCCACTGGTCGTCACGCAGATGGGCCTCGGATCCGGCGATGCCTTGGAGGAGGACGTCGGCTTCTTCACGGGTTGCGGGGTTCATGCCTTCCGAGTCTATCGGCGTGCGCGAAGCGTCACGCCCTAGCGGCGTTCCCAGCAATGCCGGTGCCAGTGGCGGCGGTCATCCGCGCGCCCGCCGGTATCGCGTGGCCATGCCACGATGTGCGCGACGCCGGGCGGAATGTTCTGGTTGCAGCCGGGGCAGATATAGAACTTCTTCGCAGCGGCCGAGCCGATGTGTCGCATAATGTAGGGCTCGCCGTGAGTCCAGCTGGGCCCCTCGACGGTCTGGGAACCGAAGAAAGAAGAGCCATCGGCAGGCAGGTAGCGTGGTTCGGTCTTGATTCTTCTGTTGCGACGTGGCATTAGAACAGGCGCAGCTCGTTGCTCTCAATGCCGCGCAGATCCTGGTAGTCAAGCACGACGCAGCGGATGCCACGGTCTTCGGCGAGGGTGCGAGCCTGTGGCTTAATCTCTTGGGCAGCGAATACGCCCTGGACCTTACCCAGCAGCGCGTCGCGGTTGAGCAGGTCGAGGTAGCGCGTAAGCTGTTCCACGCCATCGATGCCCCCGCGGCGCTTGATCTCCACGGCCACGTGGTGGCCCTCAGCGTCGCGCGCCATGATGTCCACGGGTCCGATGGCCGTGGGGTACTCGCGACGCACGAGGGTATAGCCCTCACCGAGGGTCGTGATGTGCTCGGCGAGCAGCTCCTGCAGGTGGGACTCGACACCGTCCTTCACCAAGCCTGGGTCCTCGCCGAGGTCATAGGCGAACTCGTGGAGGATTTCCTGGATAGTGATGCGCAGCTGCTCCCCCTTGGGATTTTCTACGAGCCACAGAATCTCGCCCGTGTCCTCGCCGTCGAGGTCCGTAATGGGCGACTCCTCGAGCGTGCACGGCGGCTGCATCCAGTTGAGCGGCTTATAAGCGCGATCGTCCGCGTGGACGGACACGGAGCCGTCCTTCTTCACGATGAGCAGGCGGTCTGCGAGCGGCAGGTGTGCATCGAGACGGCCAACATAATCCACGGAGCAACGGGCGATGACTAAACGCATGCTCACTACCCTAGCGCGGACGGCGCGCGCCCTTGCAATCGGCTTTCCGATGCCCCCTTGTGCCCAGCCATGCAGGCTGGCTTAGCGTCCCTGCTGGCGCTTATCCCGCTGCACGCGCTCGCGCAGCTTCTTAATGTCCACGCGCTCAAGCCGCTTGGACGGCGCCGACTCAACCCAAGCGTTGAGCGCCATCGCCCCATGGAGATCCGTGGCAAGTTCGTACTCCTGGCCGGCGGCCTGGAAATGAACGGCCTCGGTGGCCTCCGTCATAAAAGAAGCCTCGTCATCGTCGAGGGTGCGAGAACCCAACAATTCGATGTCGAGGCGACCTAGCGTAAGATCGGCGGCCGGCCATACGGAACGCAGCTTGTAGAACTCCATGAGCTCACCACGGTAGCGCAGCAGGCCGTGGCGCCAATTGTGCGTATCCTTGGCCGGCACGGTGCGCAGAAGCACCTGGGTGCCGTTGGAACGCAGAGCAAAGAAGCGCACGGCGGCGAGCAGCACCACAACGACGACGATGAGCAGAACAAGCCAGCCCAGAATGGTCATCACGGTCTCCACGGCGGTGCCACCTCCATGCAAGAGATAAATCTAAATTGGGGTTAGAGGCAACTCTAGCGCGTTCGCATTCCCTTGCGCTAAAAAATAACCGAATGCGGGTCAAGGATCACACGCGTACTGGCCCGTTTGTGGTGGGCACGGGGCATTTCGTTGCGCCGAGAGACGCACCCGGTCCGACTGCCAAAACGACGAATCCCGCCTCCCCTTCCCGAAGGAAGGACAGGCGGGATGCGACTCAAGCGAGAGCAGGAAGGGCCTTGCTGCCCTTGTCATCTCTCCAGCCGCAGAGTCTTAAGACTCCTGGGCACGACGGACGGCGCGCTCACCGGCGGTCTTACGAGCATTCTCCAGCCATTCGCTGGTGTGCTCGTTGCCCACGGTGGTGTCCTTGCCGTATTCGTCGGACCACACGGCCCAATCGGCAAGGACGGTCACCTTGTCTGCGTTGATGGAGAGGAAGCCACCCGACACGGCGGCGACGCGACGGTCGCCGTCGACCGGACGGATGGTCACGACGCCGTTCTCGACCAGCTGGCCGATCATGGGCTCGTGGCCAGGAAGCACGCCGATCTCACCCTCGGTGGTCTCAGCCGTGACGATGGTGGCCTTGCCAGTCCACAGCATGCGTTCGACGGAAACCAGTTCCACGGTGATGTCAGCCATGTGCGTCTCCCTACTTCTTCTCGGTCAGCTTCTTGTACGCAGCCTCGACGTCGTCCAAGCCACCCAGGCCGTTGAAAGCCTGCTCCGGGTAAGCGTCGAACTCGCCATTGCAGATGCGCTCGAAAGCGTCGATCGTCTCGGACAGCGGGACGTAGGAGCCCGGCAGGCCGGTGAACTTCTCTGCGACGAAGAAGTTCTGGCCCAGGAAGCGCTCGATACGACGTGCACGCTGAACGGTGATCTTGTCCTCTTCAGACAGCTCGTCCATACCAAGGATGGCGATAATGTCCTGGAGTTCCTTGTTCTTCTGCAGAATACCGATGACGCGCTGCGCAACTGCGTAGTGGCGCTCGCCGACGATGGACGGCTCGAGGATACGAGACGTCGAGGTCAGCGGGTTCACGGCCGGGTAAATACCCTTGGACGCGATACCACGGTCAAGCTCGGTCGTGGCGTCAAGGTGGGCGAAGGTCGTCGCCGGTGCCGGGTCAGTGTAGTCATCCGCCGGGACGTAGACGGCCTGCAGGGAGGTAATCGACTTACCCTTGGTGGAGGTAATGCGCTCCTGCAGAACACCCATCTCATCAGCCAGGGTCGGCTGGTAACCCACGGCAGAAGGCATACGACCCAGAAGGGTCGACACCTCAGAACCGGCCTGGGTGAAACGGAAGATGTTATCGATGAACAGCAGCACGTCCTGGTTCTGGACATCGCGGAAGTACTCCGCCATGGTCAGGCCGGACAGGGCCACGCGCATACGAACTCCCGGCGGCTCGTCCATCTGGCCGAACACAAGGGCCGTATCCTGCAGAACGCCCATCTCTTCCATTTCGAGGAAGAGGTCGGTGCCCTCACGGGTACGCTCGCCGACGCCGGCGAAAACGGAGGTACCGGAGAACTCGCGTGCGATACGAGTAATCATCTCCTGGATAAGAACGGTCTTACCCACACCTGCGCCGCCGAAGAGACCAATCTTGCCGCCCTTGACGTACGGGGTCAGAAGGTCGATGACCTTAATACCCGTCTCAAGGATTTCGGTCTTACCCTCGAGCTGGTCGAATGCCGGCGGCTCGCGGTGGATGCCCCACTGCTCGCCGTCACGGCCCAGACCCGGCTGGTCGAGGCAGTCGCCGAGGGCGTTGAACACATGGCCCTTGACGATGTCACCGACGGGAACCGAAATCGGCTTGCCGGTGTCGGTTACGACGGCACCGCGAACGAGGCCGTCAGTCGGTGCCATGGACACGGCACGGACGAGGTTGTCACCGAGGTGCTGAGCGACCTCGAGGGTGACAGTCTTTGCAACAGCTTCGAGGGAGATCTCGACGTGCAGTGCGTTGTACAGTGCCGGCAGTGCGCCGCGCGGGAATTCCACGTCGACGACCGGACCGATGACGCGCACGACGCGACCGGCAACCGCCGAATCCTGTGCATTCTGCTCTTGCAGAGCTGTAGTCATAATCTAGTCACTTTCTGCGCTGTCAGATAGCGCGCCAGCGCCACCGACAATCTCTGTAATTTC
This sequence comes from Corynebacterium sp. CMW7794, assembly GCF_001563605.1. Lineage (NCBI taxonomy): Bacteria > Bacillati > Actinomycetota > Actinomycetes > Mycobacteriales > Corynebacteriaceae > Corynebacterium > Corynebacterium sp. CMW7794. The sequence goes on along the minus strand of NZ_KQ961706.1, from coordinate 110,813 downwards.
CTGGGTAATCTGTGCCTGACGGGCCTGGTTGGCCACACGCGACAGGTCCTTGACCAGGGCCGTCGCGTTATCAGTTGCAGACTTCATAGCGTTGCGTCGGGAAGCGGACTCGGACGCCGAAGACTCCAAGAACATGGAGAACAGCGTACGCGAGACATACTGCGGAAGCAGGGCATTCATGAGAGTGTCTGCGTCCGGCTCGAACTCGTAGTCTGCAGTAACCTCTTCCGTCGTCGCCGCAGTGGCGGACTCCGGAAGCTGCAGATCCTCTTCCTGGATGACCGGAACGACTGGCAGCAGCTGCTGCGCACGCGCAGTCTGAGACAGCATGGACTCAAACTCCGTGAACACAACGTGAACCTCGTCGAAACCGCGGACCGGCTGGCCCTCGTTGACGCCTTCACGCGACTTGGCCGTACCATTCGAACCCGCGAGGAAGCCATCAATAATGTGACGGCGCACGTTGTGGGTTGCCTCCCAGGACGGATCCTGAGAGAAACCGGTCCAGGCACCTGCAACCGGATCTTCGCGGAACTTGTAAAAGCCCACGCCCTTGTTGCCGGTGACGTAACGAACGACCTCGAGGCCGCGCTGCTTGAGCGCCGCTTCCAGCTCGGCCGCCTTCTTGAAGACGTTGTTGTTGTAGCCACCGCACATACCGCGGTCCGAGGAGACCACGAGAATGGCAGCTACACGCGTGTCTTCACGCGGCGTAAGCATCGGGTGGTCGAGCGAGCTAGCCGCAGCGAGTCGATTCATAACGTTGTTCAACTCTTGTGCATACGGCTGGGACGCTTCCACGCGAGCCTGCGCCTTGGTAATGCGCGAGGTAGCAATGAGCTCCTGAGCCTTGGTGATCTTCTTAGTCGAGTTCACGGACCGGATACGGTCGCGCAATTCGCGAAGATTTGCCATGGTGTTCGCTCCTCCCTTCTTTAATCTAGACGGTTAAAAGTCGTTGGATGTGTGACTTACTTGGCCGTCTTGCGGGAGACGTTGAGCTCGGTCTTCTTGTGCTCCGCCTCTGCCAGCGGCTCCACCGGAGCCTCGGTGCCGAGGTTGTGGCCCTCGGTCGTCTGGAAGGTCGGAGTGAAGTCCTTTGCACCAGCGAGAAGCGCTTCCTTGGACTCGTCGGTCAGAGCCTGGCCGCCAGCAATCTGCTCGAAGACCTGCGGCGCGTTGGAACGCAGGTACTCCTGCACATCGCGCTCGAAGCGGCGAACGTCCTCGACGGGAACGACGTCGAAGATGCCGGCGTCGGCCAAGAAGATGGACACCATCTGGTATTCAACCGGCTGCGGGGAGGACTCGGACTGCTTCAGCAGCTCGACAAGGCGCTCACCGCGCTCCAGCTGAGCCTTGGAAGCAGAGTCAAGGTCCGACGCGAACGCGGCGAAGGCCTGCAGGTCGCGGTAGGACGCGAGGTCCAGACGCAGGTTACCGGCAACCTTCTTCATACCCTTGGTCTGAGCGGCACCACCGACACGAGACACCGACACACCGACGTTAATTGCCGGACGGACGCCCTGGTTGAACAGGTCGGACTCCAGGAAGACCTGGCCGTCGGTAATGGAAATAACGTTGGTCGGGATGAAGGCGGAGACGTCGTTCGCCTTGGTCTCGATGATCGGGAGAGCCGTCATAGAACCAGCACCCATGTCGTCGGAGAGCTTTGCAGCACGCTCCAGCAGACGGGAGTGCAGGTAGAAGACGTCGCCCGGGTATGCTTCGCGTCCCGGCGGACGACGCAGCAGAAGGGAAATCGCACGGTAGGCCTCAGCCTGCTTGGTCAGATCATCGTAAATGATCAAGACGTGGTCGCCCTGGTACATCCAGTGCTGGCCAAGAGCAGCACCGGAGAACGGTGCCAGCCACTTGAAACCTGCGGAGTCAGAAGCCGGAGCAGCCACGATGGTGGTGTACTCCAGGGCACCGTGCTGCTCGAGCGTGTGGCGCACGCCAGCAATAGTGGAACCCTTCTGGCCGATAGCGACGTAGATGCAGCGAACCTGCTTGCTCTTGTCGCCGGACTCCCAGTTAGCCTTCTGGTTCAGGATGGTGTCGATGCAGACTGCGGTCTTACCGGTCTTGCGGTCGCCAATGATCAGCTGACGCTGGCCACGGCCAATCGGGGTCATTGCATCGATAGCCTTGATGCCGGTCTGCATCGGCTCTTCCACCGGCTGACGCTGGAGAACGGAAGGTGCCTGCAGCTCGAGGACGCGGTCCTCTTCGGCTTCAATCGGGCCAAGGCCGTCAATCGGCTGGCCCAGGGGGTTGATAACGCGGCCGAGGAATGCCTCGCCCACAGGAATGGAGAGAACCTCGCCGGTCCTCTTGACCTCGTCGCCCTCAGTAAGGGACTCGAAGTTGCCCAGGACAACGACGCCAATCGAGTTGGTGTCGAGGTTCTGTGCGACGCCAATCACGCCGCCGGGGAACTCGAGAAGTTCGTTAGCCATAACGGAAGGCAGGCCAGAAACCTGCGCAATACCGTCGGCTGCCGAAATCACCACGCCGGTCTCCTCACGGGAGGCCTCCGCGGAGTAGCTCGAGGTGTAGTTCGCAATCGCGCTACGGATCTCATCGGAGGAGATCGTCAGCTCCGCCATGTTGTTCCTACTCTCGGTAGTATCGTCCAATAATTTCTAAAGTTGTGTCGTCATCGAAGACGAGCTGAAGGAAAGGCTAAAGCCTTTACTTCGACATCGCGGTACGCATACGAGCAATCTTGCCCGCAGTGGAACCGTCGATGACCTCGTCGCCGACGCGGATGATCATTCCGCCAAGGATGCTTTCGTCAACCTCGGAGTGAATGGACATCGCACGACCGTAAATCTTGCCCAGCTTGTCGGCGAGTGCTTGCTGCTGATTGTCATTCAGTGCGCCCGCGGAGGTGACATAGGCGATGGAGCGGCCCTGCAGCTCAGCTGCCTGGGATGCCAAACCGGCAATGTCATCAATCGGGTTGTGCTCGGGGCGAGCGATGGTCTGAAGCGCAAGCGCCTCAGTGAACATCGTGACCTTGCCATAGAGCACGTTCGCCAGCAGTCCGCGCTTACGCGCAGACTCAGCAGTGCGATCGGTAAGCAGCTGGGTCAGCTCGCCCTCACGGTCCAGAATGCGCGACAGGCGGAAGAGCTCGTCTTCAACCTGGCCCAACTGGCCCTGAGCCTCGGCACCGCGCAGAAGAGCGCGACGGCCGAGATTAACCAAGCCATTCACGAGGTCGCGAGCGGACGACCACTGGTGGGTCACAACGTCCTCGAGCACGCGCAGAGCGCGGTCCGAAACCTTGGAACCAAACAGGGTGTTCACGAGCGCCTTGCGAGCATCTGCAGAAGCAGCCGGGTCCTTGAGGGCGCCGCGCAGCTCGCGGTCGCCATCGAGAACCTCGACAACCTCAAACAGATCGAGGCCGGTGCGTGCAAAGTCTGCGACCGCGTCGCCACCGTAAAGGACAGAGTCCAAGGTGGTCTGCGAGGTCGCGAGTGCTTCGCGGCTAGCTGCCTTCATGTCTGCCTACTTTCCGGCCGGTGCCACAGTGTCGAGCTCGGACAGGAAAGCATCAATCGTGGAGGACTTGCGGGTGGCGTCCGAAAGTTCGCCGCCCAGCAGCTTCTCTGCGAGGTTGATGGAGTTCTGACCGATTTCGGAACGCAGCTCGGTAACGACCTGTGCACGGGAAGCTTCCAGCTGCTTCTCGCCAGCGGCGACAATGCGGCGGGACTCTTCTTCAGCCTGAGCCTTTGCCTCGGTCTCGATCTGCTTGCCGCGCTCACGCGCCTGCTCACGGATCTCGGCAGCCTCGGCACGGGCATCAGCCAGCTGAGCGTTGTACTTCTCGAGTGCAGCCTTGGCCTCAGCCTGCTGAGCCTCGGCGCGCTTCAGGCCGCCCTCGATCTGGTCTTCGCGTGCCTGGAGCATCTTGTTGTACGCCGGAAGAACGAACTTCCAGAACAGGAGCAAGATGACTACGAAACAGATCAAAGACCAGACGATGTCATAAGTCGCGGGGAGAAGAACCGAGAACGAGTCCTCGTTCCCTTCTTCGGCCGCAGCCAAATAAAAGACGTTGTTCATTGGTCTCCAGTCTTAAAAAGGTTGGTGTGGTTAACGCGAACTTTTTAGAACAGGAAGCCGGCGACCAGGCCGATGAGGGCGAGGGCCTCGGTGAAGGCGATACCCAGGAACATGGTGGTACGCAGCTGGCCGGCCATTTCGGGCTGGCGAGCCATTGCCTCGACGGTCTTGCCGGCGACGATGCCGATGCCGATGCCCGGGCCGATAGCAGCAAGGCCGTAGCCGATGGTGCCGAAGCCAGTGAACTTGGTAGCAGCGTCAGCAGCCAGGATGATTTCGTTCATGGTGAAAGTCGTTCCCTTTCGTGTTCCCCGGCCTGTGTATCAGTCCGGGATGAAGATGTTGATGGAGTTGAAAGAATTCTTAGGTCGTGTAGCCGACCTTCGCCCTAGTGCGAATCCGCGTGGAGGGACAGCTCGATGTACACCGCCGTCAGCAGAGCGAAGATGTACGCCTGCAGGAAGATGACGATGATTTCGAACAAGCTGAAAGCAATACCCAGGATGATGGTGACACCCGAGAGAGCCGTCCAACCATTCAGCTGCCAGAAGAAGAAGTTCGAAGCAGAGAACAGCAGGACCAGAATGATGTGTCCAGCCAGGAAGTTCGCCATGAGACGAATGGCAAGAGTGACCGGTCGAAGAATGAAGGTCGAGAAGAACTCGATCGGCACAACGAGCAAGTGCAGGGCCGGAGGTAGGTTAGGAATAACCACCGACGACTTGATGAACTTGCCAAAGCCGTAGCGCTTTGCGCCTGCGTAAATCATGGCGATGTACGCAACAGCGGCGAGCACGATAGGCATGCCGATACGACCATTAGGAGAGATGTTCAATCCCGGAATAATGGTCGGTACGTTCATAAAAAGGACCGCGAAGAAGATGGTCGCGATAATCGGAAGGAATCGCTTCGCCTCCTTCTTACCCAGAATGTCTTCAGCAATATAGATGCGGACGAAATCGACCGCGTGCTCGCCGACATTCTGCAGACCCTTAGGAACCAGCTTCGGGTTCTTGAAAGCCAGCGCGAAAAGGACCACCAGAACGAGCGTCATCAAAACGCGAACGAACATAAGGCGGTCGAACGCAAACGCGCCGCCAGCAAAGTCCCGAAGGAACAGCTCAGAAGGATTAATTTGCCCCGGGAAGAATTCCTCACCCAAGTTGGGCTCGTGGAAGTGGCCACTTAGGGCCAAAGTTGTAACGCTCAGCGTTCTCTCCCGTGTTTGGGCCGTACGTAGTTCGTGAAAACTCACGCACGGTGCGATGGACGTCTCAAGCTCTCTGCCACAACCTTGGACTCCGTCGCACATCACACGTTGTGGCAGGGACTTACCAACCAAGATCCGTCATCCTCGCAGGTTATGCGGTGAAAATGTCGAATCTGCGGTAACCCGCGCTAAATAATATCAGGTTGGTAAGGGGTTTTCGCCCGCGGGGGCGCGCTTTTGTTTCGCCTGACAACGCATAGCGACTTTTATCACAAACCCGTGTCACTGAGCACGCGATTTACCCTGCTCACCTGACATAAGTAAGATGCGTCACAAAGGAGATGATCCCGCAGTAAATGGGGGTAGCTGCACTTATTCAACCCGCCCCTAACCGGGGGATTAAACTCTTAAAGCACGTATCAACACCGAATGCCCGCCCCCACTTCTTCGGGGACGGGCGTGGACCAGTGCTGAGCTAATTTTTAGAAGACATTCGACATCTGCGAAGTCATAACTCCCCACACCTCGGAGGCCAGGACAACCACGAGAACGGCGACCACGGTGATGAACAAGGCCACGTGATGGTAGAACTCGAGATCACGAATAGCCGCCATGACAATAATCAAGAGCACAAGCTTGAGCAACCAGCCACCGAATACGACAGCAAGGGTCGTATTAGACGTCGTATTGGAGGTAAAAAGCACCGACGCTGCCGTCATCAAGACGAATGCGCCGCCGATGGCCGCTCCGATGAGCACTCCCCAGATACCCGGCAGCCCAGCTACGCCGCCCCAGATAGCGAGCGACACAATCGTGATAGCTACAAGGCCTTTCCAGCCAAAGCTCACGGCACGCTGAAGCGGACGGCGCGGGTCATCAATGCCCTCAACACTGTTGAGCGGAGGCAGCTGCGCGGAAGTGTCCGCGGAATTGTCCGCGGAGTTGTCGTTGTGGGAAGCGGTGGATTCAGACACGGGAGACGATAATACCGCACCCTTCGCACTCCCCCAATGCTTAAGTCGCTTAGGCCGGATGGACGTGCTCCACGACCGTTGTCGGTCGACGCTTTCGACCGATCTTGCCTTGTCGCAGCGGAATGAGCGTCGCAACGAAAGCGAGGACTAGCGCGACGATGGTAAAAGTCACCGCAGCCGCCGGCGGCACGATAGAGAAACTCACTGCACCAAACGCCACAGCAGAGACCCACATGTAGAGCACGAGCACCGTTCGGCGATGTGTGTGTCCCAGGGAGAGCAGGCGGTGGTGGATATGGAGCTTGTCCGCTGCGAACGGGGATTTGCCGTGCGAGACGCGGCGTACGACGGCCCACACGAGGTCGAGCACGGGCACAAAGACTGCGGCCGCCACCACGATTAAGGGGCTCATGAGAGCCACCATGTCCACGCCGCCATAGAGCGACATGTTGATCTTGCCCGAGGCCGAGGTCGACGCAGCGGCGAGCAGCAAGCCGATGAGCATGGCGCCGGTATCTCCCATGAAGATGCGGGAAGGCTCAAAGTTGTGCGGAAGGATTCCGGAACAAATGCCCACGAGCGCCGCCGCGATGATGGCCGGCGGGTACGCCGAGACCGCGCCACCTTGGTCATGCAGGACGGTCAAGGAGAAGATGAGGATTGCGGCCCCTGCGATCATGCCCAGGCCCGCAGCCAGCCCATCCAGGCCATCGACGAAGTTGATCGCGTTGATGAGCAACACCGTAATGAACACAGTAAAGAGTGTGGACTGGACTTGGTCGAGGACAATGGTCGTTCCATCGCCTGCCGGGACGAAGAAGAGAGTCCAGCTCAGCCCCAGCACACTCATGACGCCGGCGGCGACCACCTGTCCCACGAGCTTGACCATGGCAGACAGTTCGTAGAGGTCATCGATGATGCCGACCAGGACGATGGCGGCGGCCGACCAGAGGACCGCGGTCATCTCCGGGGTGACGGGCATAAACCCGCGCGTCAAGGCTGGAAGCTGTTGGGCAAGAAAGATGGCCGCGATGAAACCGGTAAACATCGCCACACCGCCCAGCTGCGGGGTAGGTTGCGAGTGTGCGTCGCGCTGGCGGATCTCCGCCACGCGTCCGGTGCGGACAAGCAACGAGCGCACCGCGCCGGTGCACAAGTACGTGATGGCGGCGGCGACGAGCAGCACAAGACCAAGCTCACGCAGCGGTACGCCGGTTCCAGCCATCTATCCTTCTTCCTTCGTCATGTCGCGCTCTACTCCACGGGGAGATCGGCGCCGGGCAGTATCAGTTCTGAATGGTTATTCGCGGACGGCCAGTTACGGACGCGTGCGCAGAGCCTCCACAGGAACACCGATGACCTCAGAAATCTGCTCGGCAGAGATCGCGCCTTCGCGCAGGAGGTACGGGTGCGCCTGGGACAGGTCGACGATGGTCGACGGCTTGCCGATGGCGGCCTCTCCCCCGTCAAGGTACACGGACACGGCCTTACCCAACTGCTGCTTGGCGGCGATGGCCGTGGTCGGCGGAGTGTGTCCCGAGATGTTGGCAGAGGAAACGGCCATAGGACCGACCTCGCGGAGCAGCTCGATAGCTACGGGCTGCAAGGGCATGCGCAGCATCACAGTGCCGCGGGTATCGCCCAGGTTCCACGGCAGGCTGGGAGCCTGCGGAACGACGATGGACAGTCCGCCCGGCCAGAATGCCTCGACGAGCAGCTGCATGGTGTCCGTCATCGACGCGACGAGCCCCTTGTACGTATCCCAGGAACCGACGAGCACCGGCACCGGCATATCCGGACCGCGGTGTTTCGCAGCGAGCAGGCTCGCTACGGCGTCGTTGTCAAAGGCATCGCAGCCGATGCCGTAGAGGGTATCCGTCGGCATGACGACCAGGCGCCCAGACTTCGCGGCCTTGACGGCTTCAGCGATGCCCTCGGCACGGGTGGCCTCATCGGCGCAGTTATAAATCTTTCCTTGCATGTCTAAGGATTCTCCAGCCTTGACGGTGTGTGGGGACGGTTAATGGGGTGCGTTCCTGTTAACCCGGACTAGCTTACTCGTCTCGTAGGGCAGTCACGAAGCGTGGTGTGCCCGTGAGATCCTTGAGGGGTTTAATTGCTGCAAATCCCCCGGCGTCATGCAGCGCGGCCTGGACCAAGGAACTGGTCGTATCGTCGTGTTCGATGCCCACGCGGCCGCACGGTTTCAGCAAGCGGGACACCGCCGGCACTATCTGTCGAATGAGCGTCATGCCGTCTGCACCGGAGAAGACCGCCTCGTGCGGGTCGGCGTAGACCTCCGGCTCCAGGTCATCGGTCTCTGGAACGTAGGGCGGGTTCGTCACGATGAGGTCGACGCTACCATTAAGCTCCGCCAGGATTTCGGGATCCGTGACATCGCCTTGGATGAGCGTCACGCCGGAGTCGGCGAGGTTGCGTTGGGCGTAGGAGAAGGCGGCATCGGAAAGCTCGACGGCATAAACCCGGGTGTTCGGGACCTCGTGCGCGATATACGCTGCCAAAGCTCCGGAGCCGGTGCACAAGTCCACCACCAGCGGCGTCCCGCTCGCTGCGCGCGCGGTGCGGAGCGAGTGCACCGCCCACTCCGCGAGGACCTCGGTCTCTGGACGCGGGATGAACACACCGGGGCCGACCTCGAGTTCTAGGGGTCCGAACCACGCAACGCCAAGGACGTGCTGAAGCGGCTCGCGGCGTTCGCGGCGGGCGACGAGTGCCTCATAGGCGACGTCGAAGCCGGGCATGGGTTTCTCATGGAGAGGAATATCCATGTGTCCGGTGTGTATGAGATACGCGGCCATGAGTCTCGCGTCCCACTCGGGGCTGGACACACCAGACGCGCGAAGGCGCTCCGCAGCACTGCGAAGCGCCTGTCCGTAGGTGTGGGGCACCGTTTAGTCCTCGGCCTCGAGGCGCTCGGCGCGCTCCTGGGCCTGCAGGGCCGTGATGAGATCCTGCATGTCGCCGTTCAACACGTGGTCCAGATTATTGGCCTTGTAGCCAATGCGGTGGTCCGTGATGCGGTTCTCCGGCCAGTTGTAGGTGCGGATGCGCTCGGAACGGTCCATGGTGCGCACCTGGGAAGCGCGCTGTTCGCCGGCCTCGGCCTCGCGGGCCTCGCGCTCCATCTGGTCTAGTCGGGCCTGCAGAACCTGCAGGGCACGCGCCTTGTTCTGGATCTGGGAGCGTTCCTTCTGACAGGTCACAACCAGGCCGGTGGGCAGGTGGGTGATACGCACGGCCGAGTCGGTCGTGTTAACACCCTGGCCGCCCTTACCGGAAGAACGGTAGACGTCGACGCGGATATCCTTCTCGTCGATGCTGACAGACTCGATCTCGTCCGGCTCCGGGTAGACGAGCACGCCGGCCGCGGAGGTCTGGATGCGGCCCTGGGATTCGGTAACCGGCACGCGCTGGACGCGGTGTACGCCGCCCTCGAATTTGAAGACGGACCAGGCGCCGTCGCGCGACGGGGTCTTGGACTTGAAGGAGATGGACATGTCCTTCACGCCGCCCAGGTCGGATTCGTTGAGGCCGAGGACCTCCCACGCGAAGCCGGCCTTATCGGCGAAGCGCTCGTACATGCGGGCTAGGTCGCCAGCGAAGAGGGCGGCCTCTTCGCCACCGGCGCCAGCCTTGATCTCCATAATGATGTCGTCGCCATCGTGCTCGTCGCGGGGCGCGAGCAAGTCAGCGAGCTTTTCTTCGAGCTCGACCACGAGCGGCTCGAGGCGGTCGACCTCCGCCTGGAAGTCGTGGTCCTCGTAGGCCATCTCCTTGGCGTCCGCGAGATCCTCGCGAGCCTGTACGAGCTCATTGTTGATGCTCACGATGGGACGAAGCTCCGCATAGCGTTTGGACAGCTTGCGGAACATCTTTTGATCACCGGCCACCTCAGGGTCGGCCATCTGCATTTCGATGCCTTGGTACTCGGAGACGATGTCGTCAACGAGGGAAACTTGGCTAGCCATTAGACGTAATCCTCCACATCCTTGTCCGCGACCATGGGCGCGGAGCTGGCGATCTGCATGAGGAACTCGCCATTCGATTTGGTCTTCTTGAGCTGCTTGATAAGCAGGTCAATGGCCGCGAACGAGTCGAGGCCAGAGAGGATGCGACGCAGCTTCGTCATGATCCGCGCCTCCTCTGGGACGAGCAGGAGCTCGTCCTTACGGGTGCCGGACGGGTTAACGTCGACGGCCGGGAAGATGCGGCGCTCGGAAATCGCGCGGTCCAGCTTGAGCTCCGCGTTACCGGTGCCCTTGAACTCCTCGAAGATGACCGTGTCACCCGTGGAGCCGGTCTCCACCATCGCGGTGGCGATGATGGTGAGCGAGCCGCCGTTTTCGATGTTGCGCGCAGCACCCAGGAAGCGCTTCGGCGGGTAGAGCGCGTTGGAGTCCACACCACCGGAAAGGATGCGGCCCGAGGCCGGGGACGAGTTGTTGTACGCGCGGCCCAGACGGGTAATGGAGTCGAGGAGGACGACGACGTCCTTGCCCTGCTCCACGAGGCGCTTGGCGCGCTCGATGGCCAGCTCCGCGACGGCGGTGTGCTCTGACGGCGGACGGTCGAAGGTCGAGGCAATGACCTCGCCTTTGACGCTGCGCTGCATATCCGTGACTTCCTCAGGACGCTCGTCAACGAGGACAACCATGAGGTAGCACTCCGGGTTATTCGTGGAAATCGCATTCGCGATGTTCTGCAGAATGGTCGTCTTACCGGCCTTCGGCGGGGAGACGATGAGCGCGCGCTGTCCCTTACCAATCGGCATGATGAGGTCGATGACGCGCGTGGTGAGGATCTTGGGATCCGTCTCTAGGCGCAGGCGCTGGTTCGGGTAGAGCGGCGTGAGCTTGCTAAACTCTGGGCGATCCTTCGCCGTCTGCGGGTCGAGGCCGTTGACGGAGTCGACCTGCACGAGCTGGTTGTACTTGCGGCGGTTACGGCCGTTGCCCAGCGTCTTAGTACCAGCTCCGACCTTGACCTGGCCGGTCACAGCGTCGCCGGAGCGCAGACCCAAGCGGCGCACCAAGTTGTTGTTGACGAAGACGTCGCTGCCCGCGGCGTGGTAGCCGGTCGTGCGCAGGAAGGCCACGTTGTTGTCGACGACCTCAAGGATGCCGCCCACGGCCTGCAGCTCGTCGCCCTCGCGGACCTGCAGATCGCCGTTGCCGCCGTGATTGTTGCCACCCTGACCGTCGTTGCCACCGCGATTGCGACGATTGCGACGTCCGCGGCGACCGCGGCGACCATTGCCCTCGTCGTCGTTGTTGTGGCGGTTGCGGCCGTTCTTGTCGTTCTGGCCGTCATTGTCGTTCTTCTCGCCACGATCGCTATTTCGATCGTTACCGCGATCAGTGTTGCGGTCGCCGTGACGGCCGCGGCGGTTGCCGCGGCCACGCTGCTCGTCGTGGTTGCGCTGGTCTTCGGAAGAACGCTCAGCGCTATCGCCCGCGTTGGAGTCGGCAGAGGAGTCCTGTGCAGCCTCGTCGTCGCCGACGCGGCTGCGCTCGCGCAGGGACTTCTTCGAGTCGTCGTCCTGCGCACCGTTCTCCCCCTGCTCGTTGCGGGCCTCGCGGCGCGCACGATTGCGGCGGGCGCGGCGGGCCTGAGAGCGGGACTCGTAGGTGCGGTTATCGCCGCCGTCCTGCTTCTCACCCTGGTTGGCCTGCTCCTGCGGCTCCTGCTCAGCGGCATTTTCTACGGCTGCAGAGACAGAAGCGTTTTCGGAGGCAGCCTTGCGCGGGACGCGGCGCGGGCTGTCGCCGCCTAGGACGTTGCGCTTGGGCGCGGAGGTCGCGGGGGCATCGGCAGCCTTGGCAGCCTTAGCGCGCTTCGGCGCGGTGCCCGTGGTCAACGCCTCAATGAGTTCCCCCTTGCGCAGGCCCGAAATGCCCTTGAGGCCGCGCTCGGCGGCGAGCTTGCGCAGTTCCGGCAGCTTCATCGACGCAAGGTCAGCGGCTGCGGTGGTGTCCGTAGTGCTCACGGATATCCTTTCGTTTCTCCCCGGGCCATGGGTGGGATCGCCGCGCACGCACGTGCGATAAGGCCCAGGGAGCCATCTTCAAACAATGTCTATGAATGCCCATGGACGCAATCACGGTGCGAAACGCGTTACCCGTGAGTGAAGACACACGCGGCCATGAGTAGAAATCGGGTGACTGGTGGAATGAAATTCGCGGGGACAGCGGCGCCACGAGTCTTCGAGCCGAGCACGCCGAGTGCAGCGCGTCAAAGGGGGCGACCGTCACAATCCGCACAGTCGCCACCCAGTATAGATCACCGCTCGCCCCATGTCGCAACAGGCACCCACGCGTGGCAGGTGTGCGGCTACCATAAAGGGCATGCTTTCGACGATGCAGGACGTGCCGCTGAATATCTCACGCATCTTGGACTACGGGTCCACGGTCCACGGGGCCACCCCGGTGACCACGTGGCGTGGGGACACGGCCGCGGGCGAGGAGCCACAAGAGGTCGCAACGTTTGCCGATATCGGAGCGCGTGCGGCGGCGTGGGCGCATGCGTTGCACGAAGACCTGGGGGTTACCGGCGACGAGCGCGTGGCCACGCTAATGTGGAATTGCGCGGAGCACCTGGAGATTCTCTTCGGCACAGCGTGTAAGGGCGCGGTCTTCGTGCCGCTTAATAAGCAGCTCATGAATGACCAGATTCGCCACATCATCAACCACTCGCAGGCGAAGGTCATCGTTGCGGACCCGCGCTTGGCCGTGCAGCTGAAGCGTATCTTAAGCGGCGCGCCGGAGGTCGAGTCCGTGGTCTTTACTGGCTCGGTCGGGCTTGCCGATGCCGCCCTCCACATGCCCCGCAGCGTCGCGACGTACTCCTACGAGCAGCTCCTCGACGGCAAGTCCTCGCGCTACCGCTGGCCGGAGCTCGACGAGCGCACTGCGGCGGCGCTGTGCTACTCCACGGGTACGACCGGCGCGCCCAAGGGCGTGGTCTACTCCCACCGCTCCATTTACTTGGAGGCCATGCAGCTGCGTTCCTCGGATTCGCTGTGCGTCACGCACGGCGAGACCTTCTTATGCTGCATCCCCATCTATCACGTGCTCAGCTGGGGCGTACCCTTTGCAGCGTTTATGACGGGCACCCCGTTGGTTCTTCCGGACTCGGATGTCTCGGCACCCACGCTGTCCAAGCTCATCGCTGCGACCCACCCGCGCGTGGCGCACGGCGCGCCCACTATTTGGCTCCAGCTCATCGTCCACTACATGCAAAACCCGCCGGAGCGCATGTCGCTCACTGAGATCTACGCGGGCGGCTCGCCGGTGCCGCCGCAGCTCATCAAGGTCTGGGAGGAACGCTACGGCGTGGACGTCATCCACGTGTGGGGAATGGTGGAAACCTCCACCGTGGGCTCCGTCGCCCGCCCACCGCAGGGCGTCAACGGCCCGGCGCGCTGGGCCTACCGCATCTCCCAGGGGCGCATTCCCGCCTCGTTACAGTACCGCGTGGTCAACGACGGCCAAGTCGTGCCCAAGACGGACCGCAACTCCGGCGAGATTCAGGTGCGGGGCAACCTCGTCACCGCGTCCTACTACGACTCCCCCACGGCTTCTTCGGGTGGCCCGGCCAGCGAGTTCCGCGGCAAGGCTGTGGAGAACGCCGCCTCCAAGTTCACCGCAGATGGCTGGCTGCGCACCGGCGACGTTGGCTCCGTCACACACGACGGCTTCCTCACCATCGAGGACCGCGCCCGCGACGTCATTCGCTCCGGCGGCGAGTGGATCTACTCGGTCCAGCTGGAAAACCTCATCATGTCTGACCCGCGCGTTATCGAGGCCGCCGTCATCGGCTACCCGGATAAGCAGTGGGGCGAACGTCCGCTCGCCGTCACCGTGCTCGACCCGCAGACTTCCCCCACCATTGAGACGGCTGAGTCCCTGCGCAACGCGATGCGCAAGGAGCTACCCAGCTGGATGCTGCCGGAATACTGGACCTTCGTGAAGTCCATTGATAAGACCTCCGTGGATAAATTCGATAAGAAGGACCTGCGCATGCACCTGGCCGAAGGTGAGTACAACATCATTCGCCTCTCCGGTCCGGGCGAGACCCACCGTCCCGAGTTCGACGAGTTCGAAGCGGAGGAATTCTAGGCTGGCCGTCGCCGCTTCCGGCATTAACGGGGCGACGCTGAGCATCATCACCGGCTCCGTGCTCACCACGCTCGCCGTGACGGCCTGGATGCTGCGCCGCCGTTTCCGCGAAATCCCGTTATTGCGGGGAGAGCACTCTCGGTGGGTCAGCACTACTTACGGCAGCTCGACACGCCCAGGGAATAAACACGAACAAACCCGCGTTATATTGTTTATACCCGTGCCCACGTCCAAGCTATGGTGGAAACCCTATGACTTCCCCGTCTCAACTCACCCGCGTCGCACTTCCGCTGCCGCGCATCGGCGGCGCTCCCACGCCACCCGCGGATATGCCCGCAGCTCATGCGGACGGTTCGCGCGCGCTCATCGACCGCTACGGCCGCGTCGCGCGCGACCTGCGCGTCTCCCTGACTGACCGCTGCAATCTGCGCTGCACGTACTGCATGCCCGCCGAGGGCCTCGATTGGATGCCCACGGAACACACCCTCTCCGACGAGGAGACCATCCGCCTTATCCGCTTGGGCGTCGAACGTCTCGGTATTCGCCAAGTGCGTTTTACCGGCGGCGAGCCGCTACTGCGCAAGTCCCTGGAGAAAATCATCGCGGCAACCAAGCAGCTGCGCACTGACGAAGGTGTCGCGCCCACCATCGCGCTCACCACCAACGGTCTAGGCCTACCCCGCCGCATTAAAGCGCTCAAGGAGGCGGGCCTCGACCGCGTGAACATCTCGCTCGACACCATCGACCGCGAGCTCTACGCGCAGCTCACCCGCCGCGACCGTATCAAGGATGTCTTCAAGGCCATCGCTGCCGCGAGCGAAGCGGGCCTTCACCCCGTCAAGGTCAACGCCGTGGTCATGCCGGGCGTTAATGAGGACGGCATCGTCCCGCTCGCCCGCTTCTGCCTCGAGCACGGCGCGCAGCTGCGCTTCATCGAACAGATGCCGCTGGGTCCGCGTGAGAAGTGGCGCCGCGACCAGCTCGTCACGGCGGACCAAATCCTCGATTACCTGCGCGAAGACTTGGAACTTACCCCGGCCCGCGAGCCGCGCGGCTCCGCCCCGGCCGAGCTGTGGGAGGTAACCTCCCACGATGGCACCCTCCACGGCACGATCGGCATCATCGCCTCGGTGACGCATCCTTTCTGCGGCGACTGCGACCGCACGCGGCTTACCACGGATGGCGCGGTGCGCAACTGCCTCTTCGGCAACTCGGAGACGTCCCTGCGCGACCTCATGCGTGCGGGTGCCACCGACGAGGAGCTCATGACCGCCTGGGCCGGCGAGATGTGGGCCAAGCTGCCGGGCCACGGCGTCAACGACGAAGGCTTCTTGCAACCAGATCGTCCTATGTCCGCCATTGGCGGCTAACGTAGACATCTATGTCCGTTACCATCGCTGCGCACCGCGCGCGCGTCCTCGCGCTAGCACATCCGGCCATGCCCGTCGACACACCGCTCGCGGAGCTGCCTGGCCGCGTTCTCGCTGCTGACGCTCCTGCACGTTTCCCCGTCCCGCCTTTCGATAACTCGGCAATGGATGGCTTCCTCGTCCGCCGTGCCGATCTCAAGGGCAAAGGCCCGTGGACGCTGCCCGTCGCAGGCGATGTCCCCGCGGGCTCCGCGCCGCTGTCCGTGCCTGCTGGCCACGCCGTGCGCATTATGACGGGCGCACCCACCGGAGATCCTTCCGGACTTGCCGTCATCCCGGTCGAGGACACCAACATTCCGTCCGGCCCGCACCCGCTGCCAGAGTCGGTCACTGTTTTTAGGCTGGGCGAGCGCTCGCATATCCGGCGCGCGGGCGATAGCCTCCAGCCCGGCCACCCCGCGGCGACTGCTGGCACGCCTGCGGATGCGCCCACCCTCGCCGCGCTCGTGTCGGCAGGCGTCGCCTCGGTTTCTGCCTACCCGGCGCCGTCCGTCGCCGTCGTGACGTCCGGCTCCGAGCTGCTCACGGCGACCGACGCCGCGGCGCTCTCCTCGCTCCCGGCTGGGGCGCTTCCCAATTCCAATGGCCCCATGCTCGCTGAGCTCGCCCGCGTTGCTGGCGCCAGTGAGGTCA
Organism: Corynebacterium sp. CMW7794; assembly: GCF_001563605.1. Taxonomy (NCBI): domain Bacteria; kingdom Bacillati; phylum Actinomycetota; class Actinomycetes; order Mycobacteriales; family Corynebacteriaceae; genus Corynebacterium; species Corynebacterium sp. CMW7794. The sequence goes on along the minus strand of NZ_KQ961706.1, from coordinate 94,345 downwards.
CGTACCGTCACGTCGTGGACTCACCCGAGGCGCTCGCGGCGGAGCTCGATTCGCTCGCCGCTGCCGGGGTCGATCTCATCATCACCTCCGGTGGCGTGTCCGCCGGTGCCTTCGACGTTGTTCACGAGGTCCTCGGCGCCTCGCCTGACGCCTGGTTCGGCGAGGTCTGCCAGAAACCCGGCGCGCCACAGGGTGCCTCGACGTGGCGTGGCGTGCCCGTACTCTCCTTCCCGGGCAATCCCGTGGCGGCTTTCGTGTCCTTCCATCTCTACGGTGCGCCGGTCCTGCGGCGCCTGCGCGGTCTGCCCAACGCCCCTGCCCCGCGCGTTGTCGCCCAGCCCGACGCTGAATTCCCGCGCGTACGCGACCGCGTCCTCATAGTGCCCGTGCGCCTGGACTTCACCGTCTCGCCGCCGCGAGCCACGCCCTTTAGCGGCCGCCACGTGGGCAGTCACCTCGTCGGCTCGCTCGCCGGCACACACGGCTACGCTGTCCTCGAGTCCACGCTCCCAGACGGCGCATCCGTCGACGTCTACTTTTACTAACCCCCAGATTTCCCACTGATTGGAGCCCTCATGAAGTTCACTCACCTCAACGACGCCGGCGCCGCCTACATGGTCGACGTCACGGAAAAGAAGCCCACCGTGCGCACGGCCACCGCCTGCGGCGAGGTCTACTGCTCGCCGGAGGTCCTTGCCGCGCTGCGCGACGGCACGGTGCCCAAGGGCGACGTCCTCGCCGTCGCCCGCGTGGCCGGCATCGCCGCGGCGAAAAAGGTTCCGGAGCTCCTTCCTCTCGCCCACACTATCGGCGTCCACGGCGCTGCGGTCGACCTTGAGCTGCGCGAGGACTGCGTCTTCATTGAAGCCACCGTGCGCACCGCAGACCGCACGGGCGTAGAGATGGAAGCACTCACCGCCGTCTCCGTCGCGGCGCTCGCCGTCATCGACATGGTCAAGGGCGTCGACCGCGCCGCCTACATTCGCCGTACGGGCATCGTCGCCAAGTCCGGCGGCCGCTCCGGCGATTGGTCTCGCGAGCTGCCGGAGCTCGCCGAAATCCCGGCCGCTGAGTAATGCGCCCCACAACCGGAGTCATCGTCCTCGCCGGCGGACGCGGCACACGCATGGGCGGCGTGGATAAAGGCTCCGTCACCGCGCGCGGCGCGCGCCTTATTGACCACGTGCTCGCCGCGCTGCCCTACGGCACGCCCACCGCGGTGGTCTCGCCGTACCCGCTGGGTCTGCCGCAAGTCTGCGAGTCTCCGCTCTTTGGCGGTCCCGTCGCCGGCATCGCCACCGGCTTCCACGCGCTCGACACCCCGCGGGTCGCGGTGCTCTCCGTCGATGCGCCCGATTCCCCGCGCATGCTTCCCCGCCTGGTAGCGGCCCTCGACGCCGCACCGGGGGCATCGGCAGCCGTCGCCACGACCGGCTCACGCATCCAGCCGCTCATCGCGCTGTGGAACGCGGACGCGCTTGCGGCCGCGCTGGCGGCGCTAGGTTCGCCGCACAATACATCCGCGCGCCGTCTCCTGCGCGCCGCCCCCGGCGCCCTTGTCCGCGTGCCCGGCACTGGTGCCGAAGTCGACTACGACACCCCCGCCGAATTGTGTGCCTGGGCTGCCCGCGCCTCAACCTAGTCGAAGGCTGAAGGCCTAACACTGAAGACCTAATACTGAAGGCCTAACGGGCGTCCCGGAAGATATCCCCCACGAGTGGCAGCACCACACCAAGCGTGTCAGCGACCGCGCCGCGCGAGGACGCCGAGTTGATGATGAGCGATCCACCGCCGCGATCCGTCATGCCGATGATTCCACGCGACAGCCCCGCCTTGTGCGAGGACTCCAGCCCCTTGAGCAAGACTTGGGTCTCCAGGCCGGTAAGCCGCGCGGTGACGAACTCCGCGGTGACTTCTGGCGTGTAATTCGTGGTGCCTACGCCCGTGCCGCCGATGACGACGATAACGTGCGTGCCAGCGCGCACCTCGGCGCGCAGCGCCTCCGCAACACGGGCGTAGCCTTCCGCGATCACGACGTGGGAGCCCACTTCGAAGCCCGCATCTACCATAAGCGACGCCGCGAGTTCACCCGCCGTATTGGGCTTTTCGCCGCTGAGAATCCTGTCGGCGGTAACGATGATGGCGGCCGTGGTGGGCGTCATATCTGACTCCTTCAATTCCGTACACAATGTGTGACAAATTCAACACATTCAAACGTAAACAAAACTTAGGGTGACCTTCTTCAAGTTAACCTGCACCGGGCGCGAGTGAATTATTTTCGCAACATTTTCATGCCGTAATTAAACACGGAAGAACCCGTGAAAAAGGTCATGCTCCAGCATAAACCACGATAAATTGGGAAGGAACCCTTTTCTACGAGATATGGCAAGGAAAATAATGACCGCCCTCGATACCTCCGGTTCTACCATTCAGGGATGGAACCCGGAAGATCCAGACCACTGGGATTCCAAGATCGCGTGGAAGACCCTCTGGCTCTCCACTTTTATCCTCATCATCGGCTTCGCCACGTGGTACTTGGTATCCGCCATCGCGCCGATGCTCAACCAGATCGGCTTTGATCTGTCGAAGAGCCAGCTGTACTGGCTCACCTCCATCTCGGGCCTCGCCTGCGGCCTGTTCCGACTGCTGTTCATGTTCCTGCCGCCGATCATCGGCACGCGCAAGCTCGTGACGCTGTCCTCCCTGCTGTTTATCATCCCGATGCTCGGCTGGTTCTTCGCCGTGCAAAACACCTCGACCCCGTTCTGGTGGTTCATGGTGCTGGCCTTCCTCTCCGGCGTCGGCGGCGGCGTCTTCTCCGGTTTTATGCCGTCCACCGGCTACTTCTTCCCCAAGCGCATGTCGGGCACCGCGCTGGGCATCCAGGCCGGTATCGGTAACTTCGGTATCTCCTTCATTCAGCTCGTCGCGCCGTGGCTCATGGGCTTTACGCTCCTGGGCATCGGCTTCGTGGCGCCGCAGCGCACGGATGAGGGCGATATCTTCGTGCACAACCCGGCTATCTTCCTCGTGCCGTGGGCCCTCGTCGGAGCTATCCTCGCGTGGACCATGCTCAAGGACGTGCCGATCAAGGCCAACTTCCGCCAGCAGATCGACATCTTCGGCAATAAGAACACGTGGATCCTCACCATCGTCTACCTCATGACTTTCGGTGCGTTCTCCGGCTTCGCGGCTCAGATGGCACTGCTCATCAACAACATCTACGGCGCTAACTCCTCTTTCGCAGGCACCTTCGAGAACCTGCCCAAGGGCGCGACCTACGCCTTCCTCGGCCCACTCATCGGCGCACTCGTCCGCGCACTCTGGGGCCCACTGTGCGATAAGTTCGGCGGCGCCATCTGGACTTTCATCGGCTGCCTCGGCATGACGGTCTTCACCGCAGCCTCCGCGCTCTTCCTCAACCCGAGCGACCCGAGCGAGTTCAAGTGGTTCCTCACCTGCATGCTCATCATGTTCTTCTTCACGGGTCTCGCTAACGCCGGCACCTTCAAGCAGATGCCTATGATCCTCCCGGCCCGCCAGGCTGGCGGCGTCATCGGCTGGACCGGTGCCATTGGTGCCTTCGGCCCGTTCGTCGTGGGTGTGCTGCTTTCCGCCATGCCTGCGGCTACGTTCTTCTGGGGCTGCGTGGTCTACTTCATCATCACCACGGCGCTCGTGTGGATCTACTACGCCCGCCCCAACGCTCCGTTCCCCGGCTAAACCAACTTCCTAGGAGTATTTTCACCCATGACTACTCACGTTGAGCCCCAGAATGGCAAACTCAACCCGCTGTTCAAGCTGGGTGCCTACCTGCGCCACGGCGAGGCCAGCGACTCCGGCCAGCAGCTGTTCCTCCAGGGCGGCCGCCAGGCTGATGTCTTCTACCGCAACCGCTGGGCCTTCGACAAAATGGTCCGTTCCACCCACGGCGTGAACTGCACCGGTTCCTGCTCGTGGAAGGTCTATGTCAAAGACGGCGTCATCACCTGGGAGTCCCAGGCAGTGGACTACCCCACCACCGGCAATGACATGCCGGAATACGAACCGCGCGGCTGCCCGCGTGGTGCATCCTTCTCCTGGTACACCTACTCGCCCACCCGCGTGCGCTACCCGTACGCCCGTGGCGTGCTCGTCGACATGTACCGCGAGGAAAAGAAGAAGACCGGAGACCCGGTCCTCGCCTGGCGCGCCATCCAGGAAGACCCGGACAAGCGCGCGGCCTATATCTCGCAGCGCGGCAAGGGCGGACTCATCCGCATTACCTACGAGGAGGCCATCGAGATGGCCGCCGCGGCACACGTCTACACCATTCGTGAGCACGGCCCAGACCGCATCTTCGGCTTCACCGTTATTCCGGCCATGTCGCAGGTCTCCTACGGTGCTGGTTCGCGCTTCCTTCAGCACATCGGCGGCGTAGCACTCTCCTTCTATGACTGGTACGCCGACCTTCCGCCGGCCTCCCCGCAGACTTTCGGCGACCAAACGGACGTCCCGGAGTCAGGCGACTGGTACAACTCGTCCTACCTCATGATGTGGGGCTCCAACATTCCGGTTACCCGTACGCCGGACTCCCACTTCATGGTCGAGTCCCGCTACCGCGGCACCAAGGTCGTTGTTGTCTCCCCGGACTTCGCAGATAACACGAAGTTCGCCGACGAGTGGGCGCAGATCAACCCGGGCACCGACGCCGCCCTCGCGTTCGCCATGGGCCACGTCATTCTCAAGAAGTTCCACGTCGAGCGCCAGGAACCGTATTTCATGAACTACATGCGTAAGTTCACGGACTCACCGTTCCTGATCACCCTCGAGGACCGCGGGGATGGCACGTACACCCCAGGAAAGTTCCTCACCGCTGCCCAGCTTTCCGATGCCTCCCTCAACGGCTCCCCCAATGCCGCCTACCGCACGCTCGTCATGGAAGAAGACGGCAAGGTCGTCGACCCGGGCGGCACGATGGCAGACCGCTGGGACATGGAATCCTCCAAGTGGAACCTCTCATTGGGCAACGCCGATCCGGTCATGTCCATCGCGGAGACCGACTCCTACTCCACCGCCGAGGTGCTCTTCCCGCGCTTCGACCTCGATGCTGACCCGAGCGATGTGGGCACCGATAAGCCGATCGGCGCCGGCGTTGTCCACCGTGGCGTCCCGGTCCGCGAGGTCGACGGCCAGCTCGTGACCACCGTCTTCGACGTGTTGCTCGCCCACTATGGCGTCAACCGCGAGGAGCTCAATCTCCCGGGGTCCTGGCCCAAGGACTTCTACGATGCCTCCGAGGTCGGCACCCCGGCTTGGCAGGAAGAGCTCACCGGCGTCGCCGCTGAGACCTGCATCCGCATCGGCCGCGAGTTCGCGCAGAACGCCGCAGATTCACAGGGCCGCTCCCAGATCATCATGGGCGCCGGCGTCAACCACTACTTCCACGCGGACACTATCTACCGCACATTCCTGGCGCTCACCTCCATGTGTGGCACGCAGGGTGTTAACGGCGGCGGCTGGGCTCACTACGTGGGCCAGGAGAAGCTGCGCGCCATCAACGGCTGGACCCAGTGGGCCATGGGCACGGACTGGCAACGTCCGCCGCGCCACATGATTTCCACCGGCTTCTACTACTTCGCCACGGAGCAGTACCGCTACGACAACTCGCACGCCTCGCACCTGGGCTCGCCGCTGGCTAGCCACGGCTCCATCGAAGACAAGATGGTCGCCGACACGATGGTCGAGGCCATGACCCGCGGCTGGATGCCCTCCTACCCGCAGTTCAACAAGAACTCGCTGCTCCTCGCGGACGAGGCCAAGGCCGCTGGCCAGGACATCAAGGATTACGTTGTCAACCAGCTGGAATCCGGCGACCTCGAGTTCTCCTACAACAACCCGTCGGCCAAGGAAAACTGGCCGCGCATCCTGCTCAACTGGCGCACGAACCTGCTGGGTTCTTCCGCCAAGGGCACGGAATTCTTCCTGCGCCATCTGCTGGGCGTGGACTCGGACGCCACCGCGGCCGAGCTCTCCCCGGAGGAGCGCCCGAAGTCCATCACCTGGGTCGACGACGCGCCTGAGGGCAAGCTCGACCTCATGCTGACCACGGATTTCCGCAACACATCCACGACGCTCGTCTCCGACATCGTGCTCCCAGCCGCCACCTGGTATGAGAAGCACGACATGTCCTCGACGGATATGCACCCGTACCTGCACTCCTTCAACGCGGCGATTAACCCGCCGTGGGAGGCACGCACGGACTTCGAGGTCTTCCGTGACCTCGCTGCCTCGCTGTCCGCGATGGCTGTGAAGTGGCTGGGCACGCAAACCGACGTGGTCACGCAGCCGAGCCACCACGACACCCCGGATGAGATGGGCATGGCCCGCGGAATCGTCCCCGATATCAAGGAAGTCGGCCTCGTCCCGGGGCTGACCATGCCGAAGATCGCCACCATCGAGCGCGACTACACGAAGATCTACGAGAAGTGGACCCACTTGGGCCCGCTGTCGGCCAAGGCCGGCACCGGCGTCCACGGCACGAAATTCAACGTGGAGAAGCAGGTCGAAGAGCTTAAGCTCATCTGCGGCACCGAGAAGACCTCCATGGGCGAGCTCGTGGATCTCACGAAGGACACCAAGGTCATCGACGCCATCCTGCATCTGTCCGGCGTCTCCAACGGCGAGCTCGCCAAGCAGGGCTTCGAGTTCCTCTCGTCGCGTACCGGCAAGGACCTCACCCCGCTCGGCACCGCTGACGAGGATGTGCGCATCACATGGGACTCCATCAAGGAGCGTCCGACCGAGATCATCACCTCCCCGGAGTGGACCGCAGATAAGCGCAATGGCCGTCGCTACACGGCGTTTAGCATCAACGTCGAATTCGACAAGCCGTGGCACACTATCACTGGCCGCATGCACTACTACATCGACCATGACTGGTTCATGGACTACGGCGAGTCGCTGCCGGTCTTCCGCCCGCCGCTCGACCACCTCCGCATGCACGGCGAATTTGAGCCGGGTCAGCAGCTGACCAACGAGCGCGGCGAGGCCGAGGTGACCCTGCGTTACCTCACCACGCACAACAAGTGGTCCATCCACTCGCAGTACTTCGATAACCTGCACGTGCTGTCCATCTCCCGCGGTGGCCAGGTCGTGTGGATGTCCGACAAGGACGCCAAGAAGATTGGCGTCGCGGACAACGAATGGGTCGAGGTCTACAACCGCAACGGCGTCGTCTCCGCCCGCGCCATCGTCTCCCACCGCATCCCGGAGGGCACGATGATTATGAACCACGCCCAGGAGCGCACAGTGGGTACGCCGCTCAACGAGCACACTGGCCGCCGCGGCGGTACGCACAACTCGCTCACGCGTATTTCCATCAAGCCGGTTCACATCGCGGGCGGCTACGGCCAGCTCACCTACCACTTCAACTACATCGGCCCAACCGGCAACAACCGTGACGAGGTCACGCGCGTGCGCCGTCGTTCCCAGGAGGTTACCTACTAATGAAGGTCATGGCCCAAATCTCCATGATTATGAACCTGGACAAGTGCATCGGTTGCCACACGTGTTCAGTCACCTGTAAGCAGGCATGGACCAACCGCGAAGGCACCGAGTACATCTGGTTCAACAACGTCGAGACCCGTCCGGGTCTGGGCTACCCGCGCACCTGGGAGGACCAGGAGAAGTGGAAGGGCGGCTGGGAGCTCACCTCCTCCGGCAAGCTCAAGCCCAAGGCGGGCGGACGCTTGAAGAAGCTCGCCACCATCTTCCACAATCCGAACCTGCCCACCATCCAGGACTACTACGAGCCGTGGAGCTACCAGTACGAGGACCTCATGGGTGCCAAGGCCGGGCAGAAGACCCAGCCCACCGCCAAGCCGGTCTCCCAGATCGACGGTCGCGAGATCAATAAGATTGAGTGGTCCTCCAACTGGGACGATAACCTCGGCGGCTCCACCACCACGATGGACGCGGACCCCACGCTGCACAAGATGAATCTCTCCGTGAAGAAGGAGATCGAGGATTCCTTCATGTTCTACCTGCCGCGCATCTGCGAGCACTGCATGAACCCCACCTGCGTGTCCTCCTGCCCGTCCGGCGCCATGTACAAGCGCGCCGAGGACGGCATCGTCCTCGTTGACCAGGACCAGTGCCGCGGCTGGCGTATGTGCGTCTCCGGCTGCCCCTACAAGAAGGTTTACTTCAACCACAAGACCGGCAAGGCTGAGAAATGTACTCTCTGCTACCCGCGCCTTGAGGTCGGCCAGCCGACCGTCTGCTCCGAAACCTGCGTGGGCCGCCTGCGCTACCTCGGCGTCATCCTCTACGACGCTGACCGCGTCGCCGAGGCCGCATCCGTCCCGGACGAGAAGGACCTCTTCGAGGCACAGAAGTCCATCATGCTCGACCCGCACGACCCGGAGGTCGTCAAGGCCGCCCAGGCTGCGGGCATCCCGCACTCCTGGATCGATGCCGCGCAGAACTCGCCCATCTACGACCTCATCTTCAAGTACGGTCTGGCACTGCCGCTCCACCCGGAGTACCGCACGCTGCCCATGGTCTGGTACATCCCGCCACTGTCCCCCATCGTCGACCAGGTGACCAAGTCCGGCAACGACGGCGAGGACCACAAGATCCTCTTCTCCGCCTTGTCGAATATGCGCATCCCGCTCGAGTACCTCGCAGGCCTGTTCACGGCCGGCGACACGGTGCCCGTCGAGAAGTCCCTGCGCCGCCTCGTCGCCATGCGTTCCTACATGCGTGATATCAACCTGGGCAACGAACCGCAGGAAGAGATCGCACAGGCCGTCGGCATGACCGGCGAGGACATGCTCTCCATGTACCGTCTGCTGTCCATCGCGAAGTACGATGACCGCTACGTCATCCCGACTGCGTCCCCGGAGACCCCGCGCGGCATCGCCTCGCTCGATCCCTTCGGCAACGTCGACCCGTCCCGCGCCAGCGACGATGTCTTCCATGACCTCGGCATGGGCGCTCCGGAAGCCTGCCACACCGAGGGTGCGGCGGCATCGGAAGGCAAGGTCTCCTTGCTCAGCTGGACGGGCGACCGCCCGGACTCCATGTTCCCGGAGCGCTAAATGGGTATCTTCGAAAAGCTCGCCGCGCGCATGCCGGTGCCCCAGCCTGACGATGCCCCCGCGGGCTTCGGCACGCCCGCCGGCATCGGCAGCATGGGCGGCGCCGCCGACGTCAAGCGCACCGTGCGCACGCATACCGGTAAGGTTCCAGCAACACTCGTCGCGCCCGTCGAGGTCACCGATGACCAGCGGCGCCTCGTCGCCATGGCCGCCTCCGTGCTGCTGCGTTACCCGGGCGAGGACTTCCTCGAGCGCCTCGACATCGTCCAGGAGCAGCTTGGTGAGCTGCCCATGGCGATTGCGACTGACTTCATGACCTTTGCGGACTGGGCGCGCTCGACCGGCCTGCGTGGGCTCGAGGAGCACTACGTCGAGACCTTCGACCAGCGCCGCCGTTGCTCGCTCTTCCTCACCTACTACGCGGTGGGCGATACGCGTCAGCGTGGCATGGCCATCTTGTCCATCGGTGAGCAGCTCAAGTCTTTGGGCTTTGAGCTCGACTCCGATGAGATGCCAGACCACCTCTGCGTCATGCTCGAGGCACTCGCCTACACCGAGGGCGAGCCTCATGCCCGCGCGGTGGAGATGCTCGCCAGCTATCGTGAAGGCATTGAGGTGCTCCGCGCCGCGCTGGAGCAGCTTGGCTCGCCGTATTCGCACCTCATCGTTGCGCTATGCAAGGCCTTGCCCGACGTCGACGAGGAGACCGCGCAGAAATACGTTGACCTTATCCGAACCGGCCCGCCCGCTGAGATGGTGGGTATCGCCGATCTTCCCTTCCCCACCGCTCAACCCGACATTCATTAAGGATCCACCATGGAATATTTCAATAACTTCCTCTGGGGTGCGTTCCCGTGGCTCGCTATCGCCGCCTTCTTCGTGGGCATCTTCTGGCGCTGGCGCACCGACCAGTTCGGCTGGACCACGCACTCGTCCCAGATTTACGAATCCAAGCTGCTGCGACTGTCCTCCCCGCTCTTCCACTGGGGCATGGTCTTCGTCGTCATCGGCCACCTCATGGGCCTGGCAATGCCCAAGTCCTGGACCCGTGCCGTCGGCATCAGCGACCACGCCTACCATCTCATCGCGACGATCCCCGGCTCCATCGCTGCCGTCGCCGTGGTCCTCGGCTTCTGTGGCCTGCTCTACCGCCGCATCGTCAACCGCTCCGTCTTCCTGTCCACCTCGAAGTCGGACAAGGTGATGTACGTCTTCCTGGGCCTGGCGCTGCTCTCGGGCACCGTCGCGACGTTCTCCACCCAGGTCTTCGGCGGCCCGCAAGGCTACGACTACCGTGAGACCATCTCGCCGTGGCTGCGCGACCTCATCGTGTTCAATATCCACCCGGAGACGATGGTTGACGTCCCCTGGCAGTTCAAGCTCCACGTCCTCGCTGGCTTCACCATCATCGCCGTGTGGCCGTACACCCGCCTAGTCCACGCGTTCTCCGCGCCGGTCGGCTACGTCACGCGCCCGTACGTGGTCTACCGCTCCCGCGATTCCCGCGCGACGGACATGCGCCACCACGTAGCCTGGGAGCCGGTGCGCAACCACTACTCCCAGCTCGACAAGTCCGAGACACCTTCGCACGGCGCCTAACCCGCGCCCTGCCCCTCCCACGCCCGCTCTCCTCGCACAGGAGCGCGGGCGTTTCTCGATCCCTGTGTCTTCTTCGCCGTCTAAGCCTCCACATGTGCCGCTCTTAGGCACCTTCGGCGGCCACAAATTCCGTCCCGTGATAGGGAGATAAAAAAAGACACCACGCCTCGAACCGGGGCGTGGTGTCTCGGGTGCCAGGTGGCTGCAATCTACTCCGTGACGACGATCGTGCCGTGCTCACCCTTTTCGGCGTTCGTCATAATGTGGTTGACGAAGCTATACGTACCGGGCTCGTTGAAGGTCATCTCCACGAAGCCGCCTTGGGCAGGCAGGAGATCGAGGGCCTGCGAGCCCGACTGCTTCTCGTCGCGGATGAGGTATGTGCCCTCCTTGTAAACGGTGTCGAATTGCTCGCCCACGACGTGGAAGGACAGCGGCTGGTCCGGGCCGACGTTGAGGAGCCACAGGCGGACGGTCTCGCCGACCTTGGCGTGCAGCGGCTCGAGGTCGTACTGGTTGGGGTAGCCGTTGAATGCCATGAGGTCGAAGTCGCCGTTCGCGACGCGGTCGGGGTCGGCACCGATGGCTTGGTCGCCGAGGAAGACATCAGAGGCCACGAACGTGTACTCGCCGTCAACGTCGCTCAGGGCGTCGTCGCCGACCGGGTCGATGATGACCGCGCCCATCATGCCGTTGGCGATGTGGAGGCTCATCGGGTCGGTCGAGCAGTGATACATCCAGATTCCCGAGCGGTTGGCGGTGAACTCGTAGGTGAGCTCCTCGCCGGGCTCGATGGTCGCCATGGTGGTGTCGGGGTTGACCTCGCCGGCGTGGAAGTCGACGGAATGGCCCATGGTGCCGTTGTTGACAAGCGTGATCTTGAACGTGTCACCCACCTTGCCGTGGAGCGTCGGACCCGGGGCTTGGCCGTTAAAGAGCCACTGCATCTGCTTCACACCCGGCGCGACCTCGCGGACTTCCTCGGTCATCTCCCACGTCTCCTCGTGGACCGTGCCCGTCGACGGTGCCAGAGCGGCGTCGCGCGCCTGGAAATCGTCGCGCTTCTTCGTACGGTCCGCGGCAGACGGCACGGTGACAAACGGGTTGGAGGCACCGGCGACGGCATGGTTGTGCTCACCAGTTGAGGCTTCGGAGTTCGCACCCGTCGCATGCACCATGAACGTCATGCCCTGCATCTCGTGGCCAGCAATCGTGCAGATGCCCTTGATGTCCTCCGTGATGACGCCCGCGTCGAGCTGCGCGGACTTGCCCGGCTCGATGCGGCCGGTCTCGTTATCGCCGATCTTCAAGTCGTGGACCTTGTCGCCGGTGTTCGTGAAGTTCACGATGAGGCGCGAGCCCGCGGGCACGTCCACGGAATTCGGCACGAAGGCCATGCCGTCCACGGTGACATCGACAACGACATCGTCTCCAGATGCCGCGACCGGAGCCGCCGGCGATGAGGCCTTGTTCGTTGCCGTCGTGTTCACCACGGCGAGCACGACCACGGCCGCGATGGCGAGGCCAATGAGCAGCCAGGCGGCCCAGCCGTTGGCGTTCGACTTCGCCGGTTGAGCCGGCTGGGACGGTTGGGAGGGTTGCGGGGACATAAGATTCGTCATGCGGACTTCCTAACTTTCAGCGACCAGCAGATAGCCGCCACGTGACCGATGAGGCCTAACCCCATCATGATAATCCCGGCCAGTGCTGGGCCGGTAAGCGTAATGAGCGCGCCAAGGTTGACCAGCACCACACGCGCGGGCGCCGCGAACGTGCCGCGTCGACGCCCTTCGTAAACGGCCTCACGCCCACCACCGCGCAGCGTGGGCAGCAGGTGCGTGAGCACGCCCGTAACGAGCTGGAGCAGCCCGCCGCCCACGAAGGCCGGCATGAGCACGAGGGTGACTGCCCGGGGGAAGGCTCCGGCCAGGACTGAGGCGGCATCGGCAGCGTTGAGCGCCACCATCCAGAACACTCCGGCCAGCACGCTTGCCGATGCCGCCGTTACCTGCGGCGCCCCGCCCAGCACGCCCGACACGACCGGCGCGATTACGAGCGCACTGGCGAGCACAGTGAGCAGCTGCGCAATGCCCGCGGGCACGGGCAGGCCGAGCGCGTAGCACACGACGGCGGCCGAAAGCCCACTGCAATGCACCGTGAGCGCACGCAGGCAGCGGGCGCGGGCGGTGGGCGAAATCTTCGTGCTGGAGAGGGTGGGCAGCAGCGTCACCACGGTGCCGACGATGGTGAGCAAGGCAAAGCCCCAGACCGCCGCGCGTTGGTGGGCCGCGATGAGCGAGGAATAGTTGCCCACTCCCCGCCCGGCGAGCACGGCGCAGACGACGGCGACGATCATGAAGGCGGCGGCCGCGATGTAAAAGGGCACGGTGACGGCGAAGGACCCGGCGAGCGAACCGCGCAGGGCGCGCGCGATGGCCCAGATGTGCCACGCGAGGGAGGCAATGATGAGGAGCGAGGCGGCATCGGCAAGCGGGCCCCAGTCATAGCCCGCGCGGTCGATGAGTAGGAGGAGGAGTCCCACCTGGACGAGCGCCACGCGCGCGGCAACGGCGCGGTAATCCTGTGTCGCGGTGCGGGTGAGCGCCTCGGCGAAGTGCGTGGAATAGACGATGATCGCCGTGGTGAGCGCGCCGATGGTAAACGGGTGGATGAGCTCCCACCAGATGACAGGTGCGCCGAATTGGCGGGCGATGACGTAGCCCATGCCAATAAAAATCCACAGCGCGATGACCGCGAAGGCCAGCGTGTGCCAGCGGCGGCGGCCTGCGAGCGAGACGTCGCTCAACGGCGCGGCCTGCGCTTTAAGCCGTGGTTGCGGTGCGCTGGGGCCGAGTCCTATCTCCATGACGCGCCTCCTTCCAGGTAAGAATTATGCCGGTAACTAAGAACACGAGCACCGCGAGGATGGTCGCGAGCCCGCCCGATTGATAGGCCCCGGCGTACTGGCGCAGATCCGCGTAGATGCGCAGGGCCAGTCCCAGGTGCAACAGGATGAGCGGCACGTAGAGCGCCGGGTGATACGGGAGCTTGCGCCGGATGACCGAGGTCAAAATGGTCGGCGCGTGGGCGAAGATCATGGAGATGACGAAGCCCAGGAAGACCGCGTGGATGGATGCATCGTAGGCAAAGCCCGTCACGTCCGGCCCGAAGGCCAGCCAGAACACGCCGCCAAGGGCGAGCCAGCCGTAGCCGGCGAGCATCGCGATGGCCGTATAGCGCGGCAGGCCGGTGGACCGCACGAGGTTCTTCGCGACGTCGAGCTGGGCCGCGCGGGCCGCACACGCGACGAGGGTGAGCCCCATGACGCGGTAGCCAATGGCCGGGTTGGCGAGGAAGAGCACCGCCGCGGCGGCGAGTGCCAACACGAGTGCGGCGAGCGAACCTCCGGCGCGGGCGCCGGACATGGTAAGCCGCGCGAGCTCCATGCGTTCACCCAGGATGGTCGCCACGGCGTAGAGCACCGCGAGCGGCATCGCGGCGGCGAATCCGCCGGTGGTGGCCCACTGGACGGCCGCGGAGACTCCGCCGAGCACGCCGACGGCCTGCACGAGCACGGCGAGCATGGGCTGACGGTGGCGGTAAATCTCGGTGTATATCGCGCCGAGGACGAGGAACGAAGCGGCAAAGGCGGCTGCGGGCACGGCACGCGGCAGGCCCGCGAGCAACGTCACGACGCCCAGGACGTGGAACGCCGGTCCCGCCCACGCCCAGGACGTGCGCACGGCGACGGCGCGCTCCAGGCCGATGGCGCCGCCCACGAAGCCAAAGACCATAAGCGGCCCATGGTCGCGCGCGATGGAGGCCGCCGCACCCGCAGGCCCCCACGTAAAGCCGAGCAACGAGGCGCCGGCGGCGAGACCGACGAGGAGCGACGCGCCCGCGACGGCAAGGAACGCCATCCGGTGCGCGACGTTCTGCGTGGCTCGATTATTTTTCACGACTTTTATCGTACTAATATTGAGCCTAAGATAAAAGCGAATATCAACCGAAAGGACCACAGCCATGCAGCTGCCCATCTCTGACGCCCACAAGGGCAACGACATCCCGACCCTCGATGCCACCACGATTCCGCACGTCGTGCGCCACGGCGCCATTCATGGTGCGCTGGGCACCCTCAACGTGGGTGAGTCCATGGTGCTCGTCGCCCCGCATGACCCAATCCCGCTGCTGCGCGAGATCGAGGCCCGCGAGGAGGACTTCGAGCTCGAGTACCTCAAGAAGGAGCCGCAGGAGGTGCACATCAAGTTCACGCGCACCGCGTAAACTCCCCTGCCTTCGCACCATCGCCCCGCCCCACAGTGCGGGGCGATGGTGCGTTTTTCATCAGATATTTGTATTTGCACCCACTAAACTTGAACCCATTACTCGCCTCTGCAGAAAGTTCACTCATGCGTCTTATCCGTCCGCTTCTCGCCGTCCTTGCAGCCTCTGCCACCGCCGTCACCTTGAGCGCCTGCTCCCCGACTCAGCAGAAGGACTCGAGCACCGGCTCGGCCGACACAGCCGCGTCTGCGTCGTCCGATAATTCCGGGTCCTCTGACACCCCGGCTTCCGATGCCGCCGAATCCGTGCAGCTGGCTCTCTTCGCCGCGTCCTCGACGCGCGTCCTCAACGAGGCCATGGAGAAGGCCGCGGCAGACATCCCGGCCACGCTCACCTTCAACAACGGTGGTTCGGCTGCGCTCGTCCAGCAGATCAAGGAGGGCGCTCCGGCGGACCTGTTGCTCACTGCATCGAAGAAGACGATGGACCAAGCCGTCGCGGACGGCACCGTAGACGAGCCGCAGACGCTAGCCGAAAACGTCATGGTCATGGTCGTGCCCAAGGGCAACCCGGCGGGAATCACGTCCCTTGATGACGTGAACGAGGACACGACCTTCGTGCTCTGCGACCCCACCGTGCCGTGCGGCGACGTCTCGACGAAGATCATGGACGACAAGGGCCTCGACCTCAAGGCAGACTCGCTCGAGAGCCAGGTCGCGGACGTGCTGGGCAAGGTCACCTCCGGCGAGGCCGACGCAGGCTGGGTCTACTCCACGGACGCCGCAGCCGCCGGTGATGCCGTCGAGGTCATCGAGATTCCGGGAGCCGAGAAGTTCACCAACTCCATCCTGGGCGCCACCGTCAAGGATTCCGAGCACAAGGACGCGGCGACTAAGCTGTTGAATACGCTCGCCGATGACTTCGATTCCACGTGGACGGAGTTCGGTTTCACCCCGGCTGATTAGTTCCCGGATACCCCACCTGCTGTTTACATGAACGCCACTGACCTCGAATCCCCGCTTCGCCTGCGCCGCGCTCCAGTAGCGACACCGGTCGTCTTCACCGTGCTGGGTATCGCGGCAGTGGCGTATATCGTAGGGCCCATCATCGCCTTGGGCCTGCGCGTGCCGTGGGGACGCTTCGTCGAGATTGCCGCGCGTGCCGAGACCCGCGAGATGCTCATCATCACGCTCGCGGCAGCCGCACAAGCAACAGTCATCGCGGTAGCACTCGGTGTGGGGCTGGCCGTGTGGCTGCACAACCTGCGCCGCGGCGCATCCATCGTACGCCTGCTTGTCTACGTGCCACTGGCCATGCCTCCGGTCGTCGCAGGCCTCGCGTTGACCGCAGCTTTCGGGCGCCGCGGACTGCTCGCCCCGATACTCGACGCCCTCGGCATCCAATTCGCCTTCGACTTCTCCGGCGTCGTGTTGGCGCATATCTTTGTCGCGCTGCCTTTCGTTGTGGTCGCCGTCGACACGGCACTGCGCCAAATCGACGGGGAGATCCTCGCCTCGGCGCGCGGCATTGGGCTCACGCAGTGGCAGATTCTGGGCAAAATCACCGCACCCATGACGGCCCCAGCCATCCTCACGGGCGCCGCGCTCGCCTTCGCACGGTCCCTGGGTGAGTTCGGTACGACGATCACCTTCGCCGGTTCCATGCCTGGAATTACGCGCACGATGCCGCTGGGCATCTACCTCGAGCGCGAAGTAAGCACCGAAAACGCCTACGTGCTCTCAGCCATCCTCATCGCGCTCGCCATCGTCTCGCTCGCGGTGGCTGGCCTGCCGACGCTGGTCCGCAAGACTCCGCGCCAGCGCGCCCGCGAGCTGGGGTGTCTCGATTCCGCGCGCCTGCGCGAGCTCACCGCACCGGACTCAGCGGCCGCGGTCACGGTGTCCCACGGCGACCACACGACGGTCTTCCCGGCCGGCACGATCTCCGCCATCATCGGCGAAAACGGCGCCGGTAAGACGACGCTCATGAATATCATCGCCGGCCGCGTGCGCGCGGACGTCACAGTGGACGCTGGCGGCGGACGCGTGGTCATGCTCACGCAGCGGCCGGGCCTGCCGCCCACGACGACGGCGTTGGGAGCCGTCGCTATGGTCGTCGGCCGCGAGAAGGCAGCACAGATGCTCGATGCCGCCGGACTCGCCGATGTCGCCGACGCCCGCGTGCCCACGCTCTCCGGCGGCCAGGCCGCGCAGGTCGCCCTGGTCCGCGCGCTCGCTGCGCGTCCGGCGGTGCTCATCCTTGACGAGCCACTCGCCGCCGTGGACGTCGCCTCAGCCGCGCGGTGGCGCCGCTTTCTCCATGCCACCGCGCACGACCGTACGACACTCATGGTCACTCACAACGCGCTCGACGTCGCGGGACTCTCCTCCTTCGCGGCCGTACTCGAGGGCGGCCAGGTTGTCACCGCGGGCCCCACGGACACGCTGCTGCGCACGCCGCCCACGCCGTTCGTCGCGGGACTGGCGGGACTCGGGATGCTCCATGTGACGGTCACCAGCACCGACGAGGTCGTGTGCGCTGGCACGCGACTGCGCGTCGACACCGATGGCCTGCCGGAAGGCGCCGCCGCGTTGGCCACGTTCCGACCGACGGCGGCCAACATCGTGGACTCAGACGACGGCCTGGCGGGCAAGGTCATCGCGGTCACGGCGACGACACTGGCGGATGCGACGGCGAGCGTCGACCTCGGCGCGGGCGTCGTGGACGTGCCCATCGATGCTGCCACCGCGGATGCCCTCACTCCGGGCATGAGCGTGCGCTGCCATATTCCGGCCTCAGAGCTCAAGGTCTACGCTGCAGCGTCGTAGCCTTACTTTCGGGGTGGTGTAATATTTACGGGGTTCGTGATGTTTATTACAACATCGCAGAAGAATGGGTACGCCGCTCTACGCGGAGTAATCTCAAAGCTGTTATCTCTTCGAGTGAACGTTTTCGCGCTCTGTTCAAGCGCTTGTCATCAAGGATGTGAGTATGCCTTCTACGCCGCGCTCATCCACTGAGCTCTTTCCCGAGGCCCTGCGCCTGTCTCCTAAGCAGCGCGAAGTTCTCACCACGCTGCAAGATTTCCCGCAAGGCGCACGCGCCGCGGAGATCGCAGACGAGCTCGACATGCATGTCAACACCGCCCGCGGCCACCTCGACGAACTCGTCGCCGCTGGTGCCGTGCGTGTGATTACCGCGCCCGCCAAAGGCCGCGGACGACCGTCGCTCATCTTCCAGGTGCGCATTCCGGACAACCGCTCCATCGCCGAGGAATACGTCGCGCTCATCAGCCTCATGGCGGAGATGCTCGCGGACAAAGACAGCCTTGACGATTTCCAGTCCGAGCAGGCCCGCGAGATTGGCCGCCGGTGGGCACAGACCATGACAGACTGCGGGCGCGACGGTGACGATCCGCTCTCCCCGCTCTACCGCAAGATGCGCGACATGGGCTTCGATCCCACCATCGACGCCCAGGAACTTAATTCCACCGGCGTCTCCGCGATGGAGCTGCATGCCTGCCCGTTCGTCGCGGCGGGCGTCCAGCCCTCTCCCTTCGTGTGTGCAGTCCACGACGGCTACCTCGACGAGCTCTCGCGCCGCGACCTCAAGGGACGCCTGCACCTCAAGCTCATTCCGAAGTCCGGAAACCGCATCTGCCAGGTTCACATCGAGCGCGTTGAGGCGGCTGAGCCCGCCGCTGCTGAGCCTGCGATGACGACTGCAGGCAGCGCAGCGTAAGACTAAAGCCCGAGCGGCGTGCTGCGGCTCGCGCCCCACGACGACAGCTCCCCTTGCCGTTGGCAAGGGGAGCTTTTGTCGTGCGTCTCTGTCCGGTGTCTAGGCCCGGGAGACGGTGACCTCGACGGGGCCTGCGACCTCGAGCTCGAGGACGCGCAGGCCAGCGGCGCGGGCGTCGTCGAGAATGGCGGCATCGATAGGCTCAGTGTGCAGGACCGCACAGGTCGGGCCCGCGCCGGAGAGGTACGCGGCGTAACCGCGGTTGCGCAGGCGGTTGACCCACTCTGCGGTCACCGGCAGGACGTCCGAACGGTACGGCTGGTGCAGGCGGTCGCGCGTGCCTTCCCAGAGCAGCTCCGGGTAGTGCTGAAGCGCTGCGACCTGGACGGCGGTACGCGACACGTTGAACGCGGCATCGGAATGCGTGACGTGCGACGGCAGCACGCGGCGCACAGCCTGCGTCGACGCGTGGAAGTCCGGGATGAGCGCAGTGACCTTGATGTCCGGGTGAACGTCAAGGGTTGCGGCCTTGTACTCCGGCGCGGTGCGGCCGTCGACGGGGACGGTGGTCCACGAGACGACGGCCTGGCCAAGGACAGACGCAGACGAGTTATCCGGATGACCCTCGAAAGCCGCAGAAAGCTGCACCAGCTGCTCATTGGTGAGCGGTGAGCCCGCCAGGCCGTTGCCAGCGGCGACGCCCGCGACGGCGGCGGAAGCCGAGGAGCCAAGCCCCCGCGACTGCGGGATGGTGTTATGGCAGACCACGCGCAGGCCCGGGGCGTGCGCGTCCGCGGCGGTGAGCGCCGCACGGATGGCCTTGACCACCAGGTGGGAGCCATCGTGCGGGAGCTCGTCCGCGCCCTCGCCGAAGATCTCCACCTCGAGGCCGGAGGCGGTGACCTCGACCTCAACGGTGTCGTAGAGGCTCAGCGCAATGCCGAGTGTGTCGTAACCGGGGCCCAGGTTCGCCGAGGAGGCCGGAACCTTCACCGTGGCGGTCGTGCCGACTTCAATGTCAATGCTCATGAAGAATTACCTTAGTCGAGCGGACTAGTTGTCGAGGCGGATCACGGAGTTGACCGCGTGGACGTCGTCAAGGCCAGAGAGGTGCTCGACAATGTCCGCGAGGACAGATTCGCGCGCAGCATGCGTGACGACGATGAGGCGGGCGGTCTCGCCGCGGTCCTCCTGGCGCACGGTACGCAGCGAGACGCCGAACTCGGCGAAGACGTTGGAGATAGCTGCGAGCACGCCGGTGCGGTCCGCGACCTCCATGTCGATGTGGTAGCGAGTCTCAACCTCGCCAAAGCTGGCGATGGGCAGGTGCGCGTAGGTGTTGTCCTCCGGAGCGCGGCCGCCGTGGACCTTGTTACGCGAGGCACCGACGAGGTCACCGAGGACGGCCGAGGCGGTCGGGTTACCGCCCGCACCGTTGCCGTAGAACATGAGGGAGCCTGCGGCCTCAGCCTCGACGAAGATCGCGTTGTAGGACTTGTTGACCGACGCCAGCGGGTGGTCCTTCGGCACGAGGGTCGGGTGGACGCGGGCGTTGACGGACTCGGTGCCGTCCGCAGCGGTGAGACGCTCGCAGATAGCGAGGAGCTTGATGGAGTAGCCAGCCCGGTCGGCGGCTTCGATGTCCTCGGCGGTGATCTTGGAGATGCCCTCGCAGTGGACGTCGTCGAATGTCACGCGCGTGTAGAAGCCGAGGGAGGCGAGGATGGCTGCCTTGGAGGCGGCGTCATGCCCCTCGACGTCGGCGGTGGGGTCTGCCTCAGCGTAGCCCAGCCGGGTGGCTTCGGCGAGCGCGTCCTCGTAGGAGGCGCCGGTGGTCTCCATCGCGTCGAGGATGAAGTTCGTGGTGCCGTTGACGATGCCGGAGATGCGCTGGATCTTGTCGCCCGCCAGCGAGCGGCGCAGCATGCCCACGACCGGGATGGCGGCGGCGACGGCGGCCTCGAAGAAGAGGTCGACGCCTGCGGCGTTAGCGGCGGCGGCGAGCTCATCCGCGTGCGCGGCTACGAGCGCCTTGTTGGCGGTCACGACAGACTTGCCGGCCCTGAGCGCAGCGAGGACGAGCTCGCGCGGGTAGTCGATGCCACCGATGACCTCGACGACGACGTCGACGTCGTCGCGGTTGATGAGCGCATGGGCATCCGTGGTGAGCAGCTCCGCAGGAACGCCCGGGCGCTCCTTGGAGGTGTCCGAGACAGCGATGCCGCGAACGGCGACGGGGCCGCCGATGCGCTGCTCAAAGTCGTTGGCATTTTCGTTGATGAGTCGGAACACCTCGGCACCAACGGTACCCATACCCAACAGCGCGATGCCGACGGTCGCGCCGATACCCTTGCCGTGGCCATAGGTGGTTGCTGCCTGGTTATTCGCCATGAGGTGTCCCCTTGAAAATAGTGGGTGTAATAATTACTTCCGCTCATAATACAGACCCCTCGGTCTACTCGCGCACTAGTCCCCCGCCGATGGGCGGCACATCAGTAGGAGAAAACGTCCGACACCCCGCTGAACTGGGAATTCCAGGCTGCGGGGCGTGAATAAATATTGCGTGCGGTGGGCTTTAGTCGGCCTCGAGAGCGAGCAGATCCGCGACGGTTTCGCGGCGCAGCATGAGGCTGGCATCGCCATTGCGCACGGACACGACGGCTGGACGCAGCGCACCGTTGTAACGCGAGGACATCATGTACTGGTACGCGCCCGTCGTAGCAAAAGCGACGAGGTCGCCCGTCGTGATGTCGCCGGGGAGCGTGCGCTCGTCGATGAGAATATCGCCGGACTCGCAGTGGAAGCCCACGACGCGGGAGTCGACGGACGTGGCCTCGGTCTCGCGGCCGACGAGACGTACGTCGTACTCGGAGCCGTAGAGAGCCGGACGGATATTGTCCGACATGCCGCC
The DNA here is from genome assembly GCF_001563605.1 of Corynebacterium sp. CMW7794. NCBI lineage: Bacteria > Bacillati > Actinomycetota > Actinomycetes > Mycobacteriales > Corynebacteriaceae > Corynebacterium > Corynebacterium sp. CMW7794. The sequence continues at coordinate 72,727 of NZ_KQ961706.1, read as the reverse complement.
GTCAACGGACAGATAGCGGCGGATGGGCAGCTCGGCCTTGCCGGTTTCCACGTCCTTGACGGTACCGATGCGGTAGAGCGTGACCGCAGACGCGCCCACGAGGGAGCGGCCGGGCTCGACGAGGACGAAGGGTGCGGCGATGCCGAGCTCCTGGGCCGTGCGGTCTACGGCGGCCAGCAGATCCGCGGCGAGCGACGCGACATCGAGGGCTTGCTCGTATTCCATGTAGGGAATGCCAAAGCCGCCGCCGAGATCGAGCTCGGGCAAGGCGACGCCGAGCTCGGTGTGGATACGCTTGTAGAGCGCGAGCACGCGCTCGGCGGCAAGCTTGAAGCCCTCCGCGTTGAAGACGGACGAGCCGACATGGCAGTGCAAGCCCACGAGGTTGAGGTTGGAGGCCTCGAGGCACGCGCGGGCTGCGTCGAAGGCGGCGCCGGTAGCGAGCGAGATTCCGAACTTCTGGTCCTCGTGCGAGGTGGCGATGAACTCGTGCGTGTGGGCGTCGACACCGGGCTTCACGCGGATCATGACGTTCTGGACGCGACCCGCCGCGGCGGCAATCTCGTTGAGCTGTGCCAGCTCGCCCTCGTTGTCCAGCACGACGTGAGCCACGCCGTTGTCGACGCAGAGCTCGAGGTACTCCTTTTCCTTGTTATTGCCGTGCGCGGTCATGCGCGACGGCGGGAAGTTCGCGGCGAGCGCGATCTTGCACTCGTTGAGCGAAGCGACGTCAAGGCACAGGCCTTCCTCGTTGACCCAATTAACCACGCGCTTGGTGATAAACGCCTTGGACGCGTAGTGGATGTGGTCCGGGCCTCCGAAGGCGTCCGCCATCTCACGGCAGCGCGCACGGAAGTCGTCTTCGTCGAAGACGTAGAGCGGCGTGCCGAACTGCTCGGCGAGCTCCGGCAGCGGGACGCCGGCAATGGTGACGACGCCGTCCTCCTCGCGGCGGGCGTTGCGCGGCCACACGTGCGCCGGCAGCGTGTTGAAGTCCGTCGTGCTCACTTACATCTTCTCCGGCGTGGACACGCCCACCATGGTAAGGGCGTTGGCGAGGACCTGACGGGCGGCATCAGCCAGCGCGAGGCGCGCGGAGTGGATCGGCTCGGCTTCCTCGCCAGCCTTGGGCAGGACCTGGCACTGGTCGTAGAAACGGTGGAAGACGCTGGCCAGCTCCTCAGCGTAACGCGCGATGCGGTGCGGCTCGCGGAAGTTCGCGGCGGCCTTAACGACCTCCGGGAACTCGCCGAGGGTACGGATGAGGTCACCCTCCTTGTCGTGCGTGAGCAGCGCGAGGTCCGCGCCCTCTGCGGACACGCCGATCTCAGACGCCTTGCGCAGGATGGAGCAGATACGAGCGTGGCCATACTGCACGTAGTAGACCGGGTTGTCCGAGGACTGCGAGGTCCACAGCCCCAGGTCGATATCGAGCGAAGAGTCGACGGAGGAACGCACCAGCGAGTAGCGAGCGCCGTCGACGCCGATGGCCTCGACCAAGTCATCGAGGGTAATGACGGTGCCGGCGCGCTTGGACATCTTCACGGCGACACCATCGCGCAGCAGGTTGACCATCTGGCCAATGAGGACCTCGACCTGGTTCGGGTCGTAGCCCATGGCCGCGGCGGCCGCGCGCAGGCGCGCGATGTAGCCGTGGTGGTCCGCGCCGAGCATGTAGATGGCGAGGTCGTGGCCGCGGTCAAACTTATCCGCGACGTAGGCGATATCGCCCGCGATGTAGGCGGCGTCGCCGTCGGATTTGATAACCACGCGGTCCTTGTCGTCGCCGTAGTCGGTGGATTTCAGCCACCAGGCGCCGTCCTCGAAGTAGAGCTTGCCATTGTCCTTCAAGTGAGCGACGGCCTTCTCCACCGCGCCAGACTCGAAGAGGGAGTTCTCATGGAAGTAGACGTCAAAGTCGACGCCGAACTCGTGGAGGGAGTCCTTGATGTGCGCGAACATCATCTCCACGCCCGAGGCGCGGAACTTCTCGCGGATCTCGTCCTCGGTGCCCTCCAGGGCGTCCGGAACCTGCTCCATAACCTTGGCCGCGATCTCCTGGATATAGTCTCCGCCGTAGCCATCCTCCGGGGTCGGCTCACCCTTTGCGGCGGCAACGAGGGAGTTAGAGAAGCGGTCGATCTGGCGGCCGTGATCGTTGAAGTAGTACTCGCGGGTCACGGCGGCGCCGGAGGCCTCGAGCACGCGGCCGAGGGAGTCGCCCACGGCGGCCCAGCGGGTGCCGCCCAGGTGGATGGGGCCGGTAGGGTTCGCGGAGACGAACTCGAGGTTTATCTTCTTGCCCGCGTATTCCTCGTTGGAGCCGAACGCAGCGCCAGCCTCGCGGACCTGAGCAACGATGGCGCCCTGCGCGGCGGCGGCCAAGCGGATATTAAGGAAGCCGGGACCGGCGACCTCGGCGGAGTCGATGGCGGCGTCGGCCGAGAGGGCATCGGCAAGCCAGGTAGCAAGCTCGCGCGGGTTGGCGCCGGCCTTCTTAGCGACCTGAAGGGCGAGGTTGGTGGCGTAGTCGCCGTGTTCCGGGTTGCGGGGGCGCTCGACGGTCACGGACTCGGGCAGGACGGAGGCGTCCAGATCGTGCGCGGCCATGACGGTCGCGGCGGTGTCGCGAATGAGCACGGAAAGATCTGCAGGATTCATAGGGACAAATTCTATAGGTCATGCACGGCCGGGGCACCATTAGTCCCTGCTGGACCGCGGCAGGTTGCACGCAGCTGCCCCCGTCTGGCGTGAGGTAGATGTCATAGAACCGACAAATGTGGAATAAATCGCTAACCCCGGTTTAGTCTAAGAAAGACCAACCCATCCTCTTTATCGATCGAGCAGGGCTACCGTGTCCTGTTCTGCCTAGGGAAAGCGAGTTCGTATGAACACCTTTCAGATCACGACAGATGCCCTAGCTGGCTCGCCGGCGCTCACCGCGCTGGTGTCCATCTTGCCGCTCGTCGCCTTCTTCATCATGCTGCTGGGTATTAAGGCCCGCGCGCACACCTCTGGCGCCGTCGCGTTGCTCGTGGCGCTTCTCATCGCCATCTTCGGCTTCGACATGTCCTTCGGCATGGCCGTCTCTTCCGCCGTGCGCGGCGGGCTCTTTGGCTTACTGCCCATCGTCTGGGTCATCGTCACCGCTATCTGGTTCTACGAGATCACCGTCGCCTCGGGACGCTTTGAGGATCTGCGCAAGACCTTCGACCTTCTCGGCGACGGCGATATCCGCATCCAAGCCATCCTCATCGCCTTCTGCTTTGGCGGACTGCTCGAGGCCCTCGCCGGCTTCGGCGCTCCGGTCGCTATTACCGCGACGATGATTCTGGCGCTCGGTGTCAAGCCGCTCAAGGCCGCCACCGTCGTGCTCATCGCAAACACCGCTCCGGTGGCCTTCGGCGCCGTGGGCATTCCCGTCACCACCGCCGGTGAGGTGGGCGGCCGCACCGTCGAACAGACCGCGGACATCGCAGGCCTCATCTCCTCCATCGTCTTCCTCATCGCAGCCGCCGTGCCGTTCTTCATTCTCTTCATCCTTGATGGCTGGCGCGGCGTGAAGGAAGCTGCTCCGGCCGCCGGCGTCGTGGGCATCTCCTTCGCCATCGCGCAGTGGCTCGCGGCGAATTTCTTTGCCTACCAGCTCACCAACGTCATCGCCTGCATCGTCTCGCTCGGCTGTGCGTTTGCATTCCTGCGCGTGTGGAAGCCCAAGAACGTCGACGCCCTGCGTGAGCGCATGGGTCTGCCGGCGCAGGAGACCTCCACGGACCTCACCGGCTCCCGCATCTGGATGGCCTTGCTTCCCTATGCCGTCGTCACCGCCGTCTTCGGCCTGGCCACCGCCGTACCGGCTCTCTTCGGCTTCCTCAAGGTGAAGTTCGCCTGGCCGCTGCTCGATGGCACCGTGCTCGCCACGGACGGCAAGCCCATGGACACCGCGTTTAGCTTCAACGTCTTTGGCAACCCGGGCTCGCTGCTACTTATTGCTGGCATCATCGTGGCGGTCATTTACATGTTCTTCAACGAAAACGGCCGCTACACGCTCAAGGCTTCGGACCCCGTCACGAAGTTTGGCGACGTGGCCAACCGCATGAAATGGTCGGCCCTCACCATCATCCTGGTCCTAGCGCTCGCCTACACCATGAACTACTCGGGCCAGACCATCGCGATTGGCGAGTTCGTGGCCTCGGCCGGCGGCATCTTCGCCCTCTTCTCCCCTGTCCTCGGTTGGATCGGTACCGCCGTGACTGGCTCGGATACCTCCGCCAACGCCCTCTTCGCCAACCTCCAGGTCACCGCCGCCAACAATATTGGCGTGAACCCGGACCTCATGCTCGCCTCGAATACCGCCGGCGGCGTCGTGGGCAAGATGATCTCCCCGCAGTCGCTCGCCATTGCCGCGACCGCCGTCCAAATGGAAGGCCAGGAGTCCAAGATCCTCAAGGCCGTCGTGGGCTACTCCGCACTCTTCCTCGTGGTGGTCTGCGTTATTGTCTTCCTCATGACGAACGCGCTCGGCTTCCTGGTTCCCTAAAAGCACTTTCCGCACGCCCCGCCCACGCTGGCTTTCCTTCAGCCAGCGCGGGCGGGCTTTGTGCGTTCTTGGCGGTTCCAAGACGACCATACTATGGATTGCCCTCCCGAATTACCCCCGTTTTCTTGTGATGAAATCCTCACGCCCGTTCGGAAATCCGGCTTCCCGGCCCGTCTTTTAATAGCGGGCGCGCAGGTAGCGAATTCCGCAACACTAATGTTGCGGAATAAGCGCAGCTAGAAGCCTATTTTTGCGTCGAATTTACACACCATGCGCGGTACTATTTCATACATAACCCCATAACACGTACAACCCAGCGGTCAGTGTCCGTTTCCGTGGAAAATGCTGGCTTCAGCCCTCATCGAGACAACAGGCAGTACTGCTGGAACCCAAAGGAGCGCATACATGCGTATTGCACTGTTTTCCACGTGCATCGGCGACGCCCTGTTCCCAGATGCTCACAAGGCCACGGCCCTCATCCTCTCGCGCCTCGGCCACGAGGTTGTCTTCCCGGAGGAACAGACCTGCTGCGGCCAGATGCACTTCAACACCGGTTACCAGAAGGAGTCGCTGGGCATGATCCGCTCTTACGCGGATGCCTTCGCAGACCCGTCCATCGACTACGTCGTCGCCGCCTCCGGCTCCTGCGTGGGCGCCGTACGTGAGAAGCACGTGCAGCTCGCAGACCGCCACGGCACCGCCGCGGACGTGGACGGCGCGAAGAAGGCCGCGGGCAAGACGTATGACCTCCCGGAGTTCCTCGTGGACATCGCAGGTGTCACCAACGTCGGTGCCTTCTTCCCGCACCGCGTGACGTACCACTCCTCCTGCCACGGCCTACGCTTCCTCAAACTGGGCGACCGCCCGTACCAGCTGCTCGAGCAGGTCGAAGGCATCGACCTCGTCCCGCTGCAGAACGCGGAAGAGTGCTGTGGCTTCGGCGGTACCTTCTCGCTGAAGAACCCCGAGGTCTCCCAGTCCATGTCCTTCGACAAGGCTCGCCACATCAAGGAGACGGAGGCTGAATACGTCACCGGCGGCGACTCTTCCTGCCTCATGAACATCGCCGGTACCCTGTCCCGTCAGCGCTCCGGCATCCGCGCCGTCCACATGGCGGAAATTCTGGCGTCCACCAAGGAGCACCCGTGGACCCCGAAGTCGGCCGCCTACTCCAAGGAGAAGATGCTCTAATGACCACGTTCCTCGACACCACTCCGCCGCGCTCCCCTGAGGGCGTGGGCAACCTCCGCGGTGACCGCGGCTTCGTCCCTGCCGCGCACGATGGCCTCAACAACGCCACGCAGCGCCGCAACCTCCAGCACGCCACCACCACCATTCGTAACAAGCGCCAGCACGCGGTCGATGAGACCCCGGACTGGCAGCAGCTGCGCGACGCTGGCTCCGCCCTCAAGGAAGACGTCGCAGCTCGCATGCCGGAACTCCTCCTCCAGTTTGAGGAGCAGGTCACCAAGCGCGGTGGCCACGTCCACTGGGCACGCGATAACAAGGAAGCCAATGAGATCATCACCTCCCTCATCCGCGCCGAGGGCGTCCAGGATGTCGTGAAGATCAAGTCCATGGCGACCCAGGAAATCGGTCTAAACGAGCACCTCGAAGCCGAGGGCATCCACGCCCAGGAGACCGACCTCGCCGAGCTCATCGTCCAGCTGGGTGACGACAAGCCGTCGCACATTCTGGTTCCGGCCATCCACCGCAACCGCGCCGAGATTCGCGATATCTTCGTCAACAAGATGCCGAACACCACGGACGAACTCAAGGCCGAGCCGTCCGAGCTGGCCGAGGCCTCCCGTCTCTTCCTGCGCGAGCAGTTCATGAAGGCGAAGGTCGCCATCTCCGGCACTAACTTCGGTGTGGCGGAGACCGGCACCATCAACATCGTGGAGTCCGAGGGCAACGGCCGCATGTGCCTCACCCTTCCGGAGACCCTCATCACCGTCATGGGTATTGAGAAGCTCGTGCCGAAGTTCCAGGATCTCGAGGTCTTCCTCCAGCTGCTGCCGCGTTCGTCTACGGCAGAGCGCATGAACCCCTACACCTCCATGTGGGCGGGTGTGACGGAAGGCGACGGCCCGAAAAACTTCCACATCGTGCTCCTCGACAACGGCCGTACCGCCGCCCTGTCGAGCCCCATCGGCCACCAGGCCCTCAAGTGCATCCGCTGCTCCGCGTGCCTCAACGTCTGCCCGGTCTACGAGCGCGCCGGCGGCCACGCCTACGGCTCCGTCTACCCGGGCCCCATCGGCATCTCGCTTACCCCGCAGCTCACCGGCATCAAGGACCACCACGATCCGTCGGCCTCCCTGCCGTACGCTTGCTCGCTGTGTGGTCGTTGTGACGAAGTCTGTCCGGTGAAGATTCCGCTCACCGAGGTCATCCTCGAAAACCGCCACCAGAAGGTTGAGCACGCCGCCCCGCCCATCGAGCCCAAGCTCTTCGGCGCCGTGGGCCTGCTCTGGAACCACCCGCAGCTGTGGGACAAAGTTACCCGCGTCGTCGCTCTGGGCCGCGTGCTCGGCGGCTTCAACGGCGTCATGGAATCCCTGCCGCTGTTCCTATCCGGCTGGTCCGCAGGCCGCGACACCGCGGTGCCGCCAAAGAAGTCCTTCCGTCAATGGTTTGAAACCGAGGACGCCAAGGACCTGCTCGCCCAGGCGCGTGCCGAGGGCCTGCCCACCAATGCCCTCTCGAACGCTCCCCAGAAAGGCGAAGACAAGTAATGGACGCCAAGACTGAGATCCTGCAGCGCATCCGCACCGCCCAGAAGCAGGCAGGTCTCCCCGACCACGTAGAGATCCCCCGCGAGTACCAGACCAAGGGCACGCTCAACGCGCAGGAGCTGCATGAGATGCTCATCGACCGCCTCGTAGACTACAAGGCGGACGTGCACGAGGCCGCCGAGTCTGAGCTGCCGCAGAAGATCGCAGAGATCCTCCAGCAGCGCGGCTGCTCCGACGTGCGCTACGCCGAGGGCATGGACGCTTCCCTGCTCGAGGCCTTTAATGCCGCGGGCGGCCACGCTACTCCGGACTCCCGCGAATCCGACCCGCGTGAGCTCAACGACGTCGATGCCGTCGTCACCGAGTCCCACGTCTCTTCCGCGCAGACCGGCACCATCGTGCTCGAGGCAGGCCCGCTCTGCGGCCGCCGTGCTCTCTCGCTCGTGCCGGACCGCCACCTCGTCATCGTGCGCCCGGACCAGGTTGTCTACGGCGTGCCGGAGATGGTCTCCCGTATCAACCCGGATTACCCAGCCACGTGGATTTCCGGCCCGTCGGCCACCTCGGACATCGAGCTCTCCCGCGTGGAGGGCGTCCACGGCCCGCGTGACCTCATCGTGCTGCTCGTGAAGTAAAACGCCTCCGCGACCCGCCACGGGTCACCACGCCCCGCTCGCGCATCTTTCCGATGCCGCCGGCGGGGCGTTGTGCTGTCGCGCGGCGCCCCGCACGGCACGGGTCAGCTGCGCCATGTAGCCAGCTTTGTTACAGTAAAAAGTAGTTCCAATAGTCTCTGTCGTCCCGTCTCCCGGGCCACCACAACGCCCGCGGCGGGAACGGTCCGTCTTGCAAGGAGTTGTGTGTCTACTAGTCCCCGTCCTCTCCGCGGCCTGCTCGCCACTCTGGCGGCAGCCGCGACGCTGCTTTCCCCGAGCATGGTCGCTCAACCTGCCGCACAGGCTCAACCCCAGGCTGAGAATCGGCCAGCCATCGCGTGGGAAGACTGCCCCGCTGAGGTCACTATCGACCGCGCGCAGTGTGGCCGTGTCACGGTCCCCACGTATTACGGTCACCCAGATCGCGGCACGATTTCCGTCGGCTTCGTCAAGGTGCCCGCGGCCAATCCTTCTGCACGCCGTGGTGCGCTCTTTACCAACCCGGGCGGCCCGGGCGGCGACGCCTACGGGTGGGCTGGCAATGACGCAATTGCGTGGCCACAGGCCGTGCGCGACGAGTGGGACGTCATCGGCGTCCAGCCCCGCGGCCTGCCCGGCTCCACGCCAGTGCGCTGTGAGGAAGCAGGAGGCAGCGAAGCTGACGTTTTCCTTGCCTACGGCAAGCTAGTGCGTGACGCCTGTGAGAAGGGTACGCCGGGCTACACGAACTCGCTCACCACGGAAAATACCGCGCGTGACTGGGAGGAAGTGCGCAAGGCCCTGGGCGAGGACCGCATCTCCATCGCAGGCCTCAGCTACGGCACGTTCCTCGGCTCGACGTATGCCACGCTCTTCCCGCAGCACACGGACCGCGTCGTGCTCGACTCCGCCATGGGAACGAGCCTCACGTGGAACGGCCTCCTGCCCGCACAGCGTGCCGGCTATGAGGGCGCCTACCACGATCTCTTCGCGTACATCGCGGCCAACGACGCACGCTTCCACCTCGGCACGACACCTCTGGCGGTCTACGAGCGCTGGGCTGCTCGCATCCAGCGCGAATCCGGCGTGCGCCCCACCACGCTCCCGCCGAACGCGAAGATTGGCGACCTACCGCCCGGTCTTGAGGTCGTGGGCCAGCCCGGCGCCGATCTCATGACGGCCACGGGCGCGCTGCGCGCCAACGCCAATTTCCTTGCAGACAAGGTGACGCATCCCAACTCCGTGCCCGTGACGTCTACGACCTTCGCGATCACACGCGAGGTCGGCCCGCGCCCCGAGACGTGGGAGAAGTTCGCCGAACACCTCGCAGGACAGCGCGACATGGCCGCGGAGGGGATCGGCGGCCTCAGCGAGCAGGACCAACAGAAATTCATGGACGCGGCCATGCAGGCGCAAAATATGCAGGCGCTCATCATGTGCAACGAGAACACCGTTCCTGGCGACCCCACGCAGCTGCCGCTGCTCGTCTGGTCCAACTTCGTGACGGGCGACTTCAATGACGTTTTTCCGGCGCTGTGGGGCTCTGGCACCGCCTGCAGCGGCCGCGGCCCGGTAGCCACCCCGGTCAAGCTCAGCGGCGCACACCTGGCGACCCGCCCGCTCATGCTCTCCGGCACCCGCGACCCGCAGACGCCGTACCGCTACCAAGGCGAAATCCGTGACGCCATGGGCGCCCACCAGGTCACCGTCAACGGTCCGGGCCACGGCCACTTTGCTCTCGGCAACAAGGCCGTGGATGACATCGTGGTGGACTACCTGCGCACCGGTCATACCGCCGCTACCTCGGCACCGGGGCTGCACTAGGATTTTCACTCAGTCCAGCCACCACGCCACCCCCGGGGCAATTCCTGTTCCGGGAAGGGTGTGAGTTAAACTATTCCTCGTTGCGTGCGCAGTGCCCGGCGGTGCTGCGCACAGCACATGCCTCCGTAGCTCAGCGGATTAGAGCATCGGTTTCCGGTACCGAAGGTCGCAGGTTCGATCCCTGTCGGGGGCACAATAAAAATCCCGTTGACCAGCAGAAATGTTGGCCAACGGGATTTTGTTTGCACGTCTCAACGTTCGGCCCCTCGCCACTATCACGCGGCCAGCGAGCAACCGCTCAACGCTGCTCGCTATGCAGCTGTGTCATGTAGGGGTTCAGGGACGAAAAAGCAGTGCGCCAAGACAACGAACGGCCCCGGCAAGTGCCGGAGCCGACGCGCTAAAGCTCAAGGTTAATTAGAAGAGGGAACCCATCTCAATGTAGTGCATACCCATGAGAGCGGCCATCCACACGATGGCCGAGAGGATGAACATCGGGATGGCAAAAAGGAATTCCTTCGCGATGCCGTTGTCAGCTTCGCGGGCGGCAGCTTCTTGCTTTTCGGTTTCCAGACGAGTGCTCATGTCGTCATTCCTTTCGTTCATCCTTTAAGACCAGGAAGGCCGCAACGGCACTTCGATGACGTTCTGGTCTCTTAATAACCCTTATTAGAGTAGCAGGTGGCGCCCCATATCTCCCTATCGATCCGGAGATATTTCGTTACCATACGGTTACCTAGTGCTAACAACCCCCTTACGGGGTAGACAGAAAGTTCGAGCGCCTACACGCCCGGATCTTCGCCCGCTTCCAGCGCGTCAAGGAACGCCTCACGGTCCGCGAACATGCGCTCAATATCTTCCTCGGGACCGACAATCCACAGCCCAGATTCTTCGTCGAAGGTCACGGCGTCCTCCGCGTGGCGCGCGAAGACCTCCTCCATGAGGTCGAGCTGCTCCTCGGTAGCCGTATCATCTTCAAAAGACGCCGGATCCCCGAGCCGCGGCGACTCCTCGCGCAACTCTGTCACGCCGTACTCCGCGTACTGGCGCAGGGGGTGCTCAAATAATTCTTGACCCATCATGTCCGCCATTCTATGGCATACAGACAAAAGAAGACCTCGCGTTACCTATTCTTTAAAACGGTGCCGCGGGGTATCAGGGCGCTACAGAACGCTCCTACTTGCCAATGTCGCGCGGTAACTTAAGCTTCGCCCTGGGCCGGCACGTGAACGCCGGAGGAGAAGTCCACCGGATGGTCCACCACTGCGGCGAAGTACTTCTTCAACACCTCGACGTCAGCCATGTCCATTGGGTCAAAGACCAGCTGGCGCACGGACTCAACGTGATCCGGGGCAGCCGCCTCAAGGCGTTCCAGGCCAGCGTCGGTGATGCGCACAACGACACCGCGAGCGTCACCCACGGACTTCATCTTCTGCACGAGACCGCGACGCTCCATGCGCGTGACCTGGTGCGAGGTGCGGGAGCGGTCCCAGTCCAGATCCGCGCACAGCTCGCGCAGACGCAGCTGCTGCTCGGGAGCCTCAGACAGCGAAACAAGAACAGAGAACTCCGACACGGAGAGATCGCCACGCGCCATGAGCGCCTCATCCATGCCGCGGTTGATTTTACGAATGGTGCCGAGAATATCGCGCCAGAGCTCCTGCTCTTCCGCGTTAAGCCATCGAGGTTCTGTAGTCACCTCAACAAGGGTAGCACTTCAACGCACTTTAACAAACCAATAAATGAGTTTCTTTTGTGGTCTACCTGCGACTTTAGCGGATTCATATAACGAGTTTTTACCTTAAATTCAGAAAACATATCATAACAACGTAATTAATGAAGTCGCCGCGGAGTACAATAGTGACACCGTAAACAGTTGTTCACTAAGGACTATCTAAGGTTTCGTTGTGCTATTCAACCATTCGCCCCACCCTGCCGGCCGTGCATGCCAGGGTGGGGCGTCAAAGAATTACCGACCCGCAAGTGGAACACGTTTCAAATCTTCGATGTCGAACTCGACGCGACCAGGGATCCACTCATAACGCTCAGGCATACACGTGAGCACAATGACCTGGCTGTGACGCCCGGCATCCGCGAAGATGGTGGACATGAGTTCTAGGCGCTGCGAGTCCGTGGAACCCAATGCGTCGTCAATGATGACAGGCACACCAGCATTCAACTCTCCCCCACCCTCCGCGTCATCGCCCACCATGTCGGCGATAGCCAGACGCGTGAGAATGCCCAGCTGCTCTTTCGCACCACCGGACAACGCGTCGAGGTCGACCGTGACGCCGCCGCGTGTGCGGCTGGCAATGCGCAGTTCCTCATCCAGGTCGAATGTGATGTCGCCGCCGAAAAGGGAACGCGCGAGCTGTCCCAGGCGGTCAGCAAACGGTGCCGCGTACCGCTGGCGTGCGGCCGTCTGGTGCTCCTGGAGCACTTCGTAGAGACGACGCGCGGCAGCAGCGCGACGCTGCACGGCCGCGAGCTTTTGCTGCGCCAGCTCTTCAGCAGCAAGGGCAAGCTCAAGTTCTTCTGCCGCGCCGGAGGCTGCCGAGATATAAGACTCCATCCTGAGCATCTCCTTCTCGGCGGTGCTGATGGTGTTCTCCAGAGTCTCGACGCGCGTCTGTGCGCCCACCACCAGCTTCTGTGCCAGCGTCGGGTCGTTGTCTGCAAGCTCGCGCTCAGCCGTCTCCAGCTGTTCCTCCAGTTCACTCAGCGCCGTCTTCGCGGCCTCCGCCGCCACCTGCAGATCCTCGACGCTGCCGGCCTCTGCGGCTGCAGCCACGGCTTTCTGCGCACGCTCAACGTTCTCGCGGACTGCCTTTTCGTTCTGTTGCACCGCGATGAGTTCCGCCTGCGCCTGGCGACGTTGCAGCGGTTCAAGGCGGGCCGCGGCCTTGTCGACCTCGGCGTCGGCGGTCTCAAATGCGTCGTGTGTTTCCTTGCGGGCTTCTTCTGCTTCGGCGACGCTGAGTTCTTCCGCAGTGTCTTTGACACCAGCAGCCGCAACCTCGAGCTGTGCCTCCAGGGCGCCCAGCTGTGCACGCAAGTCGCCGAGCTCCTCGCCACGCAGCGCAGAGCGCAAGTCGGCCTCGGCCCGGGAGAGGTGCTCCCCCACTTCGCGGTGTGCGTCACGGGTCGCGCGGACCTCATCCACGTCTACGCACTCGAGCTCCTGCAGAATATCGGCGAGCGCGGCACGTGCCTTGTCTTCACGCGCACGCGCGTCCCCGCTCGCTGCAGCACCTGCATCGAAGCGAGCAGAAATGCCAGCAATATCCAGCACGGTGCCGTTATCGAGCGCGACAGTCACATCCTCATCAGCGGGCAGCGCACGCTCCTCGCCGTCAACGGTGACGCTCGAGTCCTTGCCCGAACGCAGAATCAGCTTGGCCGCCGCCTGCTCACGCAGGGAGGCAGCAAGCTCGACCTCGTTGGAGGCCTTTTCAGCACGCGTGACGTCAGCATCCGTGATGACACGACCCCGCGCAGCGGCGACCTCGCGGGCGTCCTTCACCGCCGCGTCGAGGCCATCGAGTTCGCTCACGCGCTCGCGCAGCTGGGCCAGGCGTTGACGGTCCTGGGCGTGTTCAGCAGCGACACGGGCAGCATCGCGGGCCGTGCGTGCTTCATCACGCACAGCCTTCGCCTTAGTGAGCGCCGCGGTGAGCTCCTCGACGGTCTCTTCTTCTTCCCTGGCGGCGGTCTCTGCGGCAGCGACGGCCTCAACGGCCGTCTTCAGTTGAGTTTCGTACTCCTCCAGGTTGCTGCGCAGCTCTTCCCGGCGCGCGAGGTCCTGGTCTGCGCGCTCAGAGTCGAGACGTGCGCGTTCCACGCCTTGGCGCTGTTGTTCCACGGCGGCAGCCATCTGCGTCGCCTTCGCCGCGGATGCTTCGCGCTCCTCCAGAACGGAGCGTGCCTCAGGCAGATCCTCACGCGCGCGCTCGAGCTTGTCATTCGCGCGAGCGTGACTGTCCACGAAGCCTGCAAGTTCATCAACCTTCTTCTGCTTCTGCGCGGCCTCGGCAACGCAGGCCTCGTGGTTCTTCTCCGCCTTGTTCAGTTCACCGGAGGCGCGCCCCTTCTCCGTGTAGTAACGGCGAAACTCGTCCGAGACGCGGCGCATGAGGTCAGTGTCGTCACCGAATGAGGTCTCGGCGTCCGTGCCGGTCTCGCGCTCCAGCGCCGCAGTCAGCGACGGCACGCCAGCTGCGGCGATGCCCTCATCAAGCTGGTCTTGGCGCAGGAAGAGCGTCGCCAGCAGAGCCTTGTCGAGATGTTCAGCGATAATCTCGTCGAGTCGTGCCTGAGCATCCGGACCGGTGAGGCTCTCGTGCTTCGGCGAGGTAATCTCCAGCTCCGTCTTCGAGCCTTTGATAAAGCGCTTATACAGCTTGAAGTCATAAGGGCCAATGCTCATGGACACGGTGACCTCGGGTGCCTCGTCCACGTCCACGGGTTTGAGCCACATGACACCGCGATCGGACAGCGTCTTATCGCGCGCTGTTTTCGCCGTGGACCCGGCACGCTCCAAAAGCGCGATGCCGAGCGCGTCGAGGATGGTCGACTTACCCGCCTCGTTGCCGCCATGAATAACGATGACGCCGGTATCCGGAAAATTGTCGGCTCGCAGGTGGCGCACGCCGCGGACGTTGTTCAATTCGATGGAATGAATACGCATGGTGGTTTAGGCTCCCTTGGCAGTAAGACGGAACAGCAGATTAGTGGCATCGCGCGCTTCGAGGTCGCCAGCGCTCATATCCTCGACGAGTTCTTCCAGCGCCGACGCGGCGAAGCCGGTAAGTCCGAGGTTGTCGAGCTCATCCGGGTCGGGCTCGGTCACCAAGTCCATAAGGCGCTCGCGCGGATAAAGCGCGGCAAAGATATCAGTGAGTTCATCAAGCCCTGATTCCAGCGCGCGCTGTGCGGTCAGACTCAGCGTGCCGGTGAGACCGTACTTGATGACGGTGCGGTCCTTATTCTCATAGGCACGCAGCTGCGACAGGAAAGACTCCACGTCTTCGAGGGAGTCAAGCTCCGCGGACACAGCGTCAAAGCGCCACTGCCCCACGTGGTGCTTTTCTACCGTCACCGTAGCCGGTCCCGTGCCGTCCTTTTCGATGGTGACCACGAGAGCATTGCCGGAATCACGCTCGCCGTTATCCGTCTCGAGGCCATGGAAATCCGTCACTTCGGGCGAACCAGAGAACCACACCGCGCCAGTCGCCGAGAGGTTCTGGGTTGAGTGCGTATCGCCCAAAGCAAGGTAATCGATAGAGCCGGAGCGAACGGCCTGCTCGACCTGCGCTAAGTCAATCTCTGCTGGCGAAGGCGTGGAGGTACGCGAGGAGACCTGGCCGTGGCCCACTGCGATCCGGATATTCTCCGTGGGCTCAAGTCCCTGCAGGGCCTCAGCAACGAGGTCACGGTTGACATGCTTGGTAAGCAACGGAGCCCCCACGAGCTCGACACCGTCGGCCACCTCCTGTGGCACGCTATCGCCCAAGACATAGACGTTCTCCGCAGTCGCGGTACGGAAAATCGAGTCAGCCACGAGAGGATCATGGTTGCCCGGCAACAGGTAAACAGGCGCCGGCAGACCAGCGAGCACCTCATTGGCGCGGCCGGTGGTCTGGCGCGTAAGAGAGTTATGTTCAAAGACGTCTCCGGCGGCGACAATAAACTGCGCGCCGGTGCGCGTGGCGAGCTCGCCCAGGCGCTCAACGGCGGCAAGACGGGCGGCGCTAAAGCGGGCCTGTGCCTCGCCTTCGAGGAACCAGCGCTGCATTCCCCACTGGAAGTCCGAGGTATGGATAAAAGTTACGCGTTGAGTCATGGCTCCACCATAAAACAGGGGGTCGACATGACGCCGAGTTATATCGAACGCGCCGGCTAGGAGTCTTGCTGCATGCCTTTAGCGCTGCACCAAAAAATCGTAGAGTTCTTCGATATCGCTCACGGCGCGCAACAATTCGAGATTGGTGTGCGTGACAGAGCGCAAGGCCTTCCGGAGCAGATCCATATCGGAGTCCTCAAGGGCCGGCGCGATCTTGGGCTCAGGAATATCGGGCAGGCCGCGGCCGTTCCAGAACAGCTGGTTGCGCTCCGCGGAGTCCAGACCGGAGTTCGGCGAATACGCGTCGCGGGAAGCTTCCTGAGCTTGGGCCATCATGGACTGTTCCAGCGTGGCGAAGCTCAGGCCGCGCATGGCGAAGACGACGGAAGGGTCGGCGTCCATGCGCGCGGCGAGGCGGTCGACCACCGCCACGATGTGCTTGCAGAATGGAGCGTGATCCGGGCACGAGCAGCTAAAGCGCACGTCGTCGGGGTCCTCACCCAACAGGATATCGAGGACGCGGACGGGCAGGAGGCCGTCACGCGCGTCACGGATGGCATTGGGAGTGCGCGCCATAATCTCGCTGACCTGGCCCACATCGTCGTTGCTGCGGTACGGCAGCTGGATGAGCACGGCGAAGGGCTCGTTTTGGCTGCCGGCCACACGCCCGTGAATGGCGCCATTGCGCACGTCAAGGCCGACGACGTTGCCCGCATGAGCGTAGTCACGCCCGCGCGCCAAGCGTCCGGCGTCGACTTCCTTGCTCATGAAGGACACGAGGCGCGTCGCGGCCGGAGACATAGAGGATCCGGAGTGGTTGACGCGGTCGACCTTGAGGACCTCGTCCTGCGTAGTCACGCGCTTGCGCGTGCCGAAGTTGACGTAGGTGACGTTGTCAGGCGTCGAGCCATCGTTCGTTGCGTCGCCCGTGGTTGAATCCGCCATGGCCTACTCCCTTCCCCTATAGCTCATAAGATCAGCCAGCTGCTCGGGGCTGAGCTCGGTGAGCCAGCCTTCGCCTTCGCCCACGATGGCGCCGGCGAGCTGCATCTTGCCGTCGAGGATGTCCTGGATGGATTCCTCGAGCGTGCCCGCCGTAATCATCTTGTAGACCTGCACGTTGCGCTCCTGGCCGATGCGGAAGGCGCGGTCCGTGGCCTGATTTTCCACGGCGGGGTTCCACCAGCGGTCCATGTGGACCACGATATTCGCCGCCGTGAGGTTAAGGCCCGTGCCGCCCGCCTTGAGCGAAAGAATCATCACCGGCGGCCCATCGGGCGCCTGGAAACTCTCCACCATCTGGTCACGCTTATTTTTCGTCACGCCGCCGTGTAGGAACGGAATCTCACGGCCGAGTTGCTCCGTGAGGTAAGGCTGCAGGATATCGCCAAAGGCCTTGTACTGTGTGAAGACGAGAATGCGCTCGCCGGTCTGCGTGGCCTCATCGACAATGCGCATGAGTTCGCGAACCTTGCCAGAGCGGTGTTTGCCGCGAATGGTCACGGCGCTACCATCGCCCAAGTAGTGCGCCGGATGGTTACAAATCTGCTTAATGTGTGTGAGCGAGGCGAGCACGAGGCCGCGGCGCGCCATGCCCTTCGTTTCCTCCAAGCGCCGCTGGATGGAGTCGACGAGCGCTTTATACAGCGCCGCCTGCTCCGAAGTCATCTCCACGGTAACGATCTGCTCGGACTTCTCCGGCAGGTCATCGATGATGGTGGGGTCAGTCTTCAGGCGCCGCAGGATAAAGGGCGCGATGAGCTGGCGCAGCCGCTCGGCCAGGCCAGGGTCATCCCCGCGTTCGATGGGCTTGGCAAAGTGGTTGCGGAAGAAGCTCGCCGAGCCCAGGACGCCCGGGTTACAGAAGTCGAGGATGGAACGCATCTCGCTCAGACGATTTTCCACCGGAGTGCCCGTGAGAGCTAACCGATGCCGCGACGGCAACGAGCGCACAGCCCGCGAGGCCCGCGTGCCGGAGTTCTTAATGGCTTGCGCCTCGTCGAGCACGACGCGGTCCCAGTCCACTTCGCCAAGCATGAGGAAGTCCCGCGAGGCCGTGCCGTACGAGGTGATGACGAGGTCGTAGTCGCGTGCCTTGTCCACGAAATCCTGATCGCGCAGGCGCTGCGAGCCATGCTGGACGAGGACTTTGAAGCTCGGCACGAACTTCGCGGCCTCGCGTGCCCAGTTACCTACGACGGAGGTGGGCGCGATGACGAGCGTAGGGCCGGGCTTCGCTTCCTCCGCAGCCGCGGCGGCGGCGTGCTCGACCGCGAGCAAGGAAAGCAGCTGCAGCGTCTTGCCCAGGCCCATGTCGTCCGCGAGCACCGCGCCGATATCGTTCTGGGACATCCAGTAAAGCCAGTCCACGCCGCGGCGCTGGTAATCGCGCAGCTCCGCATGCACCGTGTCCGGAATGTCGACGCGCTTGGGCGCCGGGGTCTCCATGCCGCCAAGCAAGGAGTTGAACCAGCCGCTGCCGGTGAACTCGATCGGGTCCTTGGCCATCGCCTCGAGCGCGAGCTGGCGCAGTTCCGCGACGGTGACCTCGCCGAAGTCTGCGTCGTCCGCGGCCTCGTTGAACTCCGCAAGCCGGCGCTGGACGTCCGCGATCTGGTCTTCCCAGCCCGGCGTGCCCAAGTCTCGAGCGTGCTCGGCGCGCATGAGGTCGCGTTCGAGTTCCTTCTTCATCCGCTCGCGCGATTGCTTGGCCAGCTTGGACATGTAGTCGCTAATCCGCGTGATGGACGCCGTATCCGCCATCACCCAGTTGCCGCGCAGGCGGATAAGTCCAGATTTCGAGGCGATGAGTTCGTCCATCTCGTCATCGGTGAGCTCAATATCGCCCACGGACAGGCGCCAGTCATACTTAACCAGCTTTTCCATGCCGAGGTGGCGCTTCGTCGCGCCGTCCGCCCCGGAGTCAGCCTCGCGGGTCTCCAGTTTGGCGGTGGTCTCCATCTGGGACCATGCTTTGGGCAACATAACGTTGATCCCGGCCGTGCGCAGCGCCGCAGCGTCTGCGCCCACGAATTGAAGCAGGTCCTCGGTGCTGAGATAGACATCCCAGTCGCCCGCGTTCTCGTAGTAGCGGTCCGGCTCGCGCGAGCCCTCCTGTGCCAAGCGCGGCGCGATCTCGATGGCGCGGCGGCGCACGTCGCGCAGGCGCTCCACGCTCGTGCGGTCGAGCTGGCTCGTGCGGATGGGCTGCGGCGCATCCGTGCCCGAGCGCACGGCAAGGCGCACCGGCCACGTCGTATCCTGCCATCCCGGAGTAAAACTTTCGTCCCCGTCGTCTCCGGCGCTGGAGGCGGCGGCAAAGCCGGGAGCGGGGGCATCGGCAAGCTCCTGCTCCGCCGGCGGCTCCTCGACGATGACCACAAGCTGGAGGTCGACCTGGGTAATGGAATCCTTCCACTCGTTCAGCCCGCGCAGGAGCTGGGCGCGGCCGCGCTTGACCGCCGTGGTCCGCAGGAGGGCATCGACGAACTCGTGCCACGGGTAAGGGCGAATCTGCGTGCGGAGGTCCTCGAGCTCAACGTAGGTAATCCAGTGCGTGAGCTCGTCCGCCATGTCATCAGTGAGCGCCCGGTTATTGACGGTAAGGATGCCGGGAGCCGCCGCGACCATCTCCGCGAGCCAGCCGCGCTCCCCCAGGCCTGAGGCAAGCTGCCACATGGGGAACCACTCGCCGGACTGGTAGTTCAGGCGCATGGTCACGCGCCCCGCGCGCACGAACTTCGTGAGTCCCTCATACGCACGCACGAGCCAGAGTAGATCCGGGGCGAGGCTTTCGCGCTGCTCTAGGCTCACGCCCGGCGCGCGCCGCGACACGGCGGTGAGCTGGCTTAAAATCTTCACCGTCTCATCTGGGCCAAACATGGCCATGGGCACCATGAGCGAGACGTCTTTGCCCTTGGGCGTGCGCAGCGTCATGCGTGCACGGTTGCGGAAAGATTTATTAGCAAGGATCTGATCCACGACCGCGGGGAAGGTGCCCTCCGGCACCGCGGCAGGCGTGATGATCTTGTGCCCTTCGACCTGTTCAATCCATAAACCTAGCCCGGAGACCGGCAGCCAGATTCCATGCACAAGGTACGAAGACATAACGACCATTCTAACATTCTGACCCCACCGCGCCGCCTGTCGGGTTTTCGCTGGACGCCGCACTGTAAGCCGCAGCGCTATCGCACGTAGGTTCGGGTTTATTGAATGATTTGACTAAAACGCCACGATCCACCAGTGTGTTCCGTACCATAGTGCGGGACAGACTCATCCGTAGGTCACGCTGTGTCCTGCGCAACTCTGTGTGTGGCTTACGCTCACCGCGGGCCCCCTTACAGAGCACAACTCCCGCAGTACACGACTCTCTACAACCAAAGGAGGCGTGAGTGACTACCTCAACCTGGTACGTACTCGCCATCATCATTTATCTCTTTGTCATGCTTGCGATCGGTTATTGGTCGTACAAGCAGACGAGCCAGTATGACGACTACGTCCTGGGTGGGCGTGGTCTCAACCCCTTCGTCGCGGCGCTTTCGGCCGGCGCCTCGGATATGTCCGGTTGGCTGCTCATGGGCCTGCCCGGCGCGCTCTTCCTCACCGGTTTCTCCGAGCTGTGGATGGCCATCGGTCTTACCGTCGGCGCCTGGTTCAACTGGAAGCTCGTGGCCCCGCGCCTGCGTGCCTACTCGGAGGTCGCCAACAACTCGATTACGGTGCCCTCCTTCTTTGAAAACCGCGTGCACGATCACTCGCGCGTGCTGCGTATCGTCGCTGCACTCGTCATCATCTTCTTCTTTACCTTCTACGTCTCCTCCGGCATGGTCTCCGGCGGCCGCTATTTCGAGTCGACGTTCCAGGGCGACTACTTGACCGGCATGCTCATCGTTGCTGCGGTGACGGTGGCCTACACCTTCATCGGCGGCTTCCTCGCGGTGTCCTACACGGACGCAGTTCAGGGCATGCTCATGTTCGCCGCGCTCATTATCGTCCCCGTCATGGCGATCATCGCGCTGGATAACCCGGCCGATATCTTCTCCTTCGCTGCGGAGAACCCCTACGCCACGGGCGGCGCTATTGAGAACCCACAGTATTTCTCGCTGTTCTCCGGCGTCTCCGCCGCTGTCATCATCGGCAACCTCGCTTGGGGCCTGGGCTACTTCGGCCAGCCGCACATCATCGTGCGCTTCATGGCGCTGCGCTCGCCTGCCGATGCCGCCACGGGCCGCCGCGTGGGCATTGGCTGGATGGCTCTGTCCATCCTCGGCGCCGTCTTCGTGGCACTGGCCGGTACGGTCTTCTTCACCAACACCGACCACTCGATTACGGACCAGGAGAATTACGAGACCATCTTCTTGGACATGGCGCAGATCATGTTCCACCCGCTCGTCGCCGGCCTCGTGCTCACCGCGGTCCTTGCCGCCATTATGTCGACGATGTCCTCGCAGCTGCTCGTCGTCTCCTCCTCGCTCATCGAGGATCTCTTCACCATCGTCAAGAAAGACAAGCCGTCGGACGCGGTCATGATGAACCTCTCGCGCACCGCCGTCGTCGCCGTCGCCGTCCTCGCCGCCGTGCTCGCGATTAATCCGAACGACTCCATCTTGGGCCTCGTCTCCTTCGCCTGGGCCGGCTTCGGCGCCGCCTTCGGCCCACTGGTTCTGTTCTCCCTGTTCTGGAAGCGTCTCAACGCCCCGGGCGCCATCGCAGGCATGATTACCGGTGCCGTCGTCACCATCGTGTGGGGCATGACCTCCCTGGGCGACCTTATCTACGAGATTGTCCCCGGCTTCGCCGCCGCCGCGATCGTCACCTGGGTCGTGTCGCTTGCCACCGCCGCACCTCGCCCGGAGACTACCGCGGAGTTCGACGCCGCACAGGAGCTCATCGCGAAGGCCAACCGCGATAAGAACTTCCAGTTCGAAGGCGCCGCCGATTAACGAGCACCGTCTACACGGAACCTTTCGCCGCGCCGGCCAGTCCAACTAAGTCGTGAATGCTTTTCTTCGCGACTCCGTGACTGCCCGGCGCGTGTACGTTTTTCTCCTCACTCTCGCCACCCTCGCCTTTCTCGTGCCCCGCTGGCTCAGTCCTCCCGCCTGGCTGTTTCCGCCAGGGCCTACCGATGCCACCCTTCCAGAACCTCGCACCCTCCTCACCGCCGTCCCCGTCGCCCCGGGCGAGCGCCACCGCGTCGTGGGCTACGAGCGCGAGGCCTTCGGCGACGGCTGGGGCAGGGCACGCGTGACGGGTCTCGAGCACTGCACGTCCCGGGAGGCAGCGCTTGCCGTGCAGTCGCGTCCGCGCGCCACGAGCTGCGAACCGGCTGCTGTCATTGAAGATCTCTATGCCGACACGCGCGTCTTCTCCACGGAAAGGCTCGAGGCTGACCACGTCTTTCCGCTTGCCGCCGCGTGGGACATGGGCGCCTGGGCGTGGGACGACGCGCGGCGCGTGGAGTTTGCCAACGACCCGCTCAACCTGGTTATCACCACGCGCGCGGCCAACCAAGACAAGTCTGACCAACTCCCCTCGCGCTGGATGCCGCCCGCGCGCACGCGGCATTGCTGGTACGCTCAGCGGCTGGCCGCCGTCGCCTACGCCTATTCCCTACCGTTGCCGGCCGCGGACCATAGAGCAGTGCGTCGCGCCTGCCGGTTGTAATTCCCCGTGCCCCCGGTTCGCGAAAGACCCTGTTCGCCTATAGGCTAGTTCCCTAATGGCCGCAGGCGGCTTGCCTGCGTGCACGAAGCACACAACGAAAGGTCTTCAGACAGGTCACCCCATGACTACTCTCGCCATCGCAATCCACGTCATCGCTGCCATCCTGCTCGTCGGCCCGGTCATGGTCTCTACCTCCATGTTCCCGGCCCAGATCGCCACCGCCAAGGGCGGCAACACCGGCGCGCTCAACGTCCTGCACCGCATCACGAAGACCTACGGTCTCTTCTCCGCCATGGTCCCGGTCCTCGGCGTCGCCGTGTTCCTCACGGATCTGGCGACCTACGGCAAGCAGGGTCAGTTCCACGCCTCCATCGCTCTCGCCATCATCGCCTGGGCTCTGCTCATTTTCGTCGTCATTCCCAAGCAGAAGGCCGTCGTCGCAGCGCTGGGTGGTGACGCTGACACCGTGCAGGCAGCTTCTCCGGCCGATAAGCCGGTCGATCTGGAGAAGTCCCGCTCCCAGATTGCGATGTTCTCCGGTATCTTCAACCTGCTGTGGATCATCATCGCGATCCTCATGTTCATTTAACGCGCCTCGCCTTGCGCGTCCTCGCGCGCTCGGTACCGTGTCGTCCCCGCCGCCAACCACATGCGAAAGACCCCGGCCAGCGAACTCCTCTCGAGTCCGCTGGCCGGGTCTTTTCTGCGGTCTAGGCGTCTAGCTGGCTAGTCGCGCCAGCCACCACGGCGGTCATCACGGTCGCGACCACCACGGAAACCACCACGGCGGTCATCACGGTCGCGGCCACCACGGTAACCACCACGGCGATCGTCACGGCCACCACGACGGTCATCACGGTCGCGGCCACCACGGTAGCCACCGCGGCGATCGTCACGGCCACCACGATCGTTGTCGCGACGCGGCGGACGACCAGTGTCCTTCGTAATGTTGATGAGCTGGCCGGAAATGCGCGTGTCCTTGAGACGGTCGAGCACGGCCGGATCCATATCCTTCGGCAGGTCAACCAGGGTATGCCCCACGGCGATGGTAATGCGACCGAAGTCCTTGGAGGTCAAGCCACCTTCGTTGGCCAGGGCGCCGACGATGGCACCGGGGCGGACATTCTGGCGCTTGCCGACATCAAGGCGGTAGGTAACAAAGTCACCGTCAGGACGACGCGGGCCGCGATCACCACGGTCGCCGCGGCCACGGAAGCCACCGCGGTCGCGGTCCCGACGGTCGTCGCGCTCAAAGCGGTCACGGTCGCGGCGGTCACGCTTGGACTTCGGCTGCTCCTTGAACAGGAACTCCTGGCCGCCCTGCAGCTGCACGGCGAGTGCGGCGGCAATGTCGTCCATGGCCACATTGTTGGTCTCCGAGTACTTGCGCACGAGGCCTCGGAAGAGCTCCATCTGCTTGTCCTCGAGAGACTCGCCGATAGACGCCGCGAACTTCTCCTTGCGCTTTGCGTTGACCTCGTCGACGCTGGGCAGCTCCATTTCCTCGAGGCGAGCATTGGTCACGCGCTCAATGGAACGGAGCATGCGACGCTCACGCGGGGTGACGAAGAGGATGGCCTCGCCTGTGCGGCCGGCACGACCGGTACGGCCGATGCGGTGGACGTAAGACTCCGTGTCATTCGGAATGTCGTAGTTGATGACGTGCGTGATGCGGTCGACGTCCAAGCCACGGGCCGCGACGTCTGTCGCGACGAGGATGTCCAAGCGGCCATCCTTGAGCTGGTCGACGGTGCGCTCACGCTGCTGCTGTGCGATGTCGCCGTTAATGGCGGCCGCGTTGTAGCCGGCGTCGCGCAGGGTGTCTGCAACTTCTTCGGTCTCGTGCTTCGTGCGGCAGAAGACAATCATGCCGTCGTATTCGATGACCTCCAGGATGCGCGTGAACGCATCCATCTTCTGGCGGTGTGCCGTAAGCAGGTAGCGCTGCGTGATGTTGTCGTTCGTGCGGCGCTCAGACTTGACGGTAACCTCAGCAGGTTCATTGAGGTACTGCTTGGACAGACGGCGAATGCCATTGGGCATGGTCGCGGAGAAGAGTGCGACCTGCTTGTCTTCCGGAGTATCTTCGAGGATGCGCTCGACGTCTTCCTGGAAGCCCATGTTGAGCATCTCGTCCGCCTCATCGAGCACGAGGAAGCGCAGCTGCGAAATGTCCAGCGAGCCCTTCTCCAAGTGGTCGATGACGCGACCCGGGGTGCCGACGATGACCTGTGCGCCACGGCGCAAGCCCGAGAGCTGGATGCCGTAGGCCTGACCACCATAGATGGGCAGGATTTCAATGCGGGCCAGGTGGTCCGCGAAGGACTGGAAGGAGTCTGCGACCTGCAGGGCGAGCTCACGCGTCGGCGCGAGAACGAGGGCCTGCGGGTGGCGGGCATCCGGATCGATCTGGGACAGGACCGGCAGCGCGAACGCTGCGGTTTTACCCGTACCGGTCTGTGCAAGGCCCACGACGTCGCGGCCCTCCATCAAGATCGGAATGGTCTCTGCCTGAATGGGTGAAGGGGTGGTGTAGCCCACCTTGGCAACGGCCTCCTGAACTTCTTCAGGTAGACCGAGGTGCGCAAACCCCTGGGAGTCGTCATTGGCCGAATCCTCAGATTCGGCGCCGGTGTCCTCAGAAGTTGCCGCAGCCCTGGTGTCGTTGTCATTCGAGTCCGTGGCGCTATCTGCCACGACGTTATCCGTGGCATTGCCTGCCACGACACCTTGCGTGTTTTCCTGAGATTCCGACTGATTGAAATTTTCTTCCGGCTCGTTGACGCCGCCGGTGGCGTTATCGGTAATGCTCATTGCTCCACCCACACTACTTGACGCAGGCAATAAACACCATTGAATACACAAATAGTTACGTGTTGGTGGGCGGAAACACCGCGGTGCGCTCCCCACCCGAATGGTCACAATGGCTCGTCCCGGTTGCTAGCTCCGGTCGCGCCTCTCCCCTTCCCGCAGTATGCCCGCAGCGCGAAACGGCACCCACGATTCCATCGTGGACGCCGTCTGTATACGGGGTGTGAGCGCATGTTCACGCTAACGAAAGCTGCACCAGATTAGAGGGCGGGCGACAGTCCAGCGTCGTCTTGTCCGGAGACGCGGAACAGGTGCTCATTGACGAACTCGCCCACGCCCCAGCGTGCGAGCTCACGGCCGTAGCCGGAACGGCCCACGCCGCCGAAGGGCAGGCCAGCGGCGGTCACGGAGGCCTCGTTGACGAAGGTCATGCCGTCTTTGAGCTGGGAGGCGACCTTCGCAGCAGCCTCCACGTCGGCGCCCCACACGGAGCCGGACAGGCCGTACTCGGAGGCCTCGTTAGCCACCTTCACGGCCTCGTCTGCGTCCTTGACCTTGTAGACGATGGCGACGGGACCGAAGATCTCGTTGCAGCCCACGTCTGCCTTCGGGTCGACGTCGGTGAGCAGCGTGGGCTCCATGTAGGCGCCCTCGCGATCAAGGGCCTTGCCACCCACACGAATGGTGGCCTCACCGTTCTGCGCAGCCTTCTCGAGTCGCTCGACAATCTCGTCGCGCGCGTCGATGGAGGACAGCGGTCCGATGTCCGCGTTCTCGTCGTCGAAGGAGCCGACCTTCATCGCACCGATCTTCTCCTCGAGGTACTCGACGGTGCGGTCGTAGAAGTCTTCCATGACGATAAGGCGCTTGGGCGCGTTGCACGCCTGGCCGGTGTTATACATGCGGATGGGCAGGTACTGGTCCAGAACCCACTCAAGCTTCGCGTCGTCGAGAACGATGAACGGATCGTTGCCGCCCAGCTCGAGCACGGACTTCTTGTAGTTTTCGCCTGCGGTCTTCGCCACGGCAGCGCCAGCGCCCTCGGAGCCGGTGAGCGAGACGCCCTTGATGCGCTTATCCGCCACGAAGTCATCCATCTGGGAGCCCGAGGCGTAGATATTGATATACGCGTCCTTGGGCAGGCCCGCCTCGACGAGCAGATCCTCACAGTCCTGGGAGGACAGCGGGCAAATCGACGCATGCTTCAGCACGATGGTGTTGCCCAGCAACAGGTTGGGAGCAGCGAAACGGGCGACCTGGTAGTACGGGAAATTCCACGGCATGATGCCTAGCAGCGGGCCAAGCGGGTCCTTGCGCACGTAGCTGTGAATGGCACCCTGCGCCGGGAGTTCCTCGTCCGCGAGCAGCTCGTGCGCGTGCTCGGCGTAGTACCGGTAAATGTCGGCGACGATAGAAATCTCCGCCTTGCCCCAACGCGTGAGCTTGCCCATCTCACGTCCGATGTGCTCGGCGAGTTCCTCCGCGCGCTCCTCGTAGAGGTCCGCGGTACGCGCCAGCACGGCGGCGCGCTCATCGATGCTTGTCGCGCTCCACTCCTTAAAGGCCGCCGTGGAGCGGTCTAAGATGCCATCGCGATCGGAGTCCGCGATGCGCTGAAAAGTCTCTTCTTGCTTACCAGTGTTCGGGTTATTTAATGCGAAATCAGCCATGGCCCCCCTGCGTACCCGCACACCCGGCATCCTTCAATGAAGAACGGTGACGAGCGCGGCTCACCACGCCAAAGACACGTCATACCTTTGCATATAAAGATCTGTTCGGGCTTAGGCGTAGCGGCTGGCCCAACGTCATACCCGCCAAGGCGGTGGCGACCACCGAAGTATGCGTGGCGCCGGTGGCGACGATGGCCTTCTTTGTCATTTCCATGGTTTCGAGAGTCCGTCGCGGCCCGCCGGGCGGTAGCCAATTCAACCGTAACCAACGCACCCGGAATAAAGCACAGATGCGCGCCGTTGTAGCCACCATGACCACGAGCGATCTGTTTAAGCCCCTGTCCCTCGGCCGTTACGAGCTGGCCAACCGCGTGACCATGGCGGCCCTCACCCGCTCCCGCGCGGGCGAGTCCGGCATCCCCACCGAGCTCCACGCGGAGTATTACTCGCAGCGTGTCAGCAACGGACTCGTCGTCACCGAGGGCACCTTCCCCGCGGTGTCCACCCGCGCCTTCCCCGGTCAGGCCGGTATCGAGACTGCAGAGCAGCAGGCCGGTTGGGCCAGGGTTGCGGACGCCGTCCACGCCAAGGGCGGCACAATCTTCATGCAGATGATGCATGCCGGCCGCCTGTCCCACACAACGCTATCGAACGGCCCGCAACCGGAGGCACCGTCCGCCATTGCCTCGGGCACCGCCGTACGCGACTTCGAGACCCGCAAAGACTGCCCGGTGCCCCGCGCCTTGGAGACCTCGGAGATCCCGCGCATCATCGAACAGTTCCGTGCCGCCGCCCGCCGCGCGGTCGACGCCGGCATTGATGGCGTCGAAATCCACGGCGCTAACGGATACCTGCTCCATGAATTCATGGGCGCCGTCTCCAACCAGCGCACGGACGAGTACGGCGGCTCGCCCGAAAACCGCGCCCGCCTGCTCATCGAGCTCACCCAGGCCCTTGTCGAGGAAATCGGCGCCGACCGCGTCGCCATCCGCCTGTCCCCCAAGATGAATGCCCAGGGGCCCATCGATCCCGAGGACAACGACGCAGAGGTCGCCGCCACCTACGGTGCCTACCTCGACGGCATCAAGGATCTGAACATCGCCTACGTATCCTTGCTCTGGGGATTCGAGGAGAACGCGCTTATCCAGAACCTTGCGGAGAAAGCCCGTGCCAACGGCACGACCCGCGTCCTCTTCAACACGGGCTTCCCCACCGTCACCCAGCTTTCCGATGCCGCCGCGCTCATCGAGCGCCCCTACGTCGACGCCGTCGTCGTAGGCCGCATGATTCTGGCTAACCCGGATCTCTCCCGCCGCTGGGAGGAGGGCCTTGAGCTCAACGAGCCGGACCCCGCCACCTTCTACGTGGGTGGCGCACATGGTTACACGGACTACCCGTTCGCTAGCTAGTTACGCTCCCGCTCACCGCTCAGCAACGCCGCCGCACTCCTCGTCTGGGGACTGCGGCAGCGTTGCTTTTATATTGTGCGCGCATGGTGCGTGCTGCGCTTAGGTCTCGAAGACGCGCTTGAGTCGATCGAGCCGGTCCTGGTATTCCTTGACGCGCTCCGCGTATCGTTCACCAATCGTCACGATGACCGAGTTGGCAATCATGAGCGGCACAGACATGGACAGCCAGCCATCGCGGGCGCCACGCGGGGACGCCAGCACGATATCCGGGATGGGCGAGAGAATCTGCAGATTATCCGTCACGAGCAGGATGCGTGCGCCAACTTTCTCCGCGTGCGCGAGGAGGTGGCGCAGCTGCCTGGAAGTTTTGCGGAACTCGAAGACGATGAGGACGTCCTTACCCGTCATGGTGAGCACAGCCTCCGCATTCTCATGCGCCGTCAGGTCGGTGAGGTCATGTACCGCAAGGCCAAAGCGGCCGAGACGGCGATAGTACATCTCAGACAACAGCGCGGAGTCGCTGCGGCCATAGATATAAATGCGCTCGCCTTCCATGATGAGATCCGCCGCAGCGTCGATATCGCGCTGCTTCAC
Source organism: Corynebacterium sp. CMW7794 (assembly GCF_001563605.1). NCBI lineage: Bacteria > Bacillati > Actinomycetota > Actinomycetes > Mycobacteriales > Corynebacteriaceae > Corynebacterium > Corynebacterium sp. CMW7794. Next base: position 43,998 of record NZ_KQ961706.1, on the reverse strand, counting down.
GTTCTTCGGGATGAGAGTGAAGTTATCAATCTCAGACTGCACCATGTTGCCCAGCGTGGAACCATCGCGCATAGTCGCTGCCCGCGGCTTGAGCGTCTCCACGTGACCAGCAAGGAAATCAGAGTGCATGTCGCGCAGATCCGCGCGCAGCTCAAGGAAACCCTTGTAGCCGAGTTTCTTCGAGGTACGCGTCACGGCAGAGGGATGAACGCGGGCACGTGCGGCCACGTCTTCGCCGCGCCACAAGGCGGCCTCTGCTGGGTTGGATAGCAACACATCAACGATCGCGAGGTCCGACTTATTCAGGTCGGCACGATGACTCTCGACACGTTCTTGAAAACTCACGGGCGCTAGTCTAATGAAATTTTTATTTCCCAAGTAACCCGTTGGTCATTTTTTGGTTCCGCACGCGCAGACGGCGCGGGATAACCGTTTCTAACGGCTCGCGAGCAAAGAACCAACCGCTCAGCCCCACGACGGCAATGACCGCACATAGCCCAAAGGCTGCCATAAATCCCCATTCGTCCGCGAGTGCACCAATGACGATGGGGCCTAAGATTTGACCAAAGTCGCCCGCCATCTGGAATGCGGAGAGCACCTGGCCGCCAGAGCGCTCGTTGCCAATAACGTCCGCGAGTGCTGCCTGCTGCGCCGGATTGATAAGGCCCGAGGCCGCGCCGGCCAACACGGAGAATACGATGAGCGAGACCACGTGGTCCGCGAACCCCAGCGTGCCCATGAAGACCCCGGAGCCCACCAGGCCACTTATGATGAGGGGCTTGCGGCCCCACCTGTCTGCCAGGCGGCCCGAGAATTGCAGAACCGTCGCATTACCCGCCGCGAACGCCGCCAGCGCGAAACCAGAAGCCGCCGCACCGTTGTGAAAGACGGATGCCGCAAACAACGGAAGCACGGAGACGCGCACGCCCATGTTGATCCACGAGTGCGCAAAGTTCGACGTCAGCGCGGCGCGAAACGCCGTGTCAGACCATGCGTCACGCACCGCCATGTGTGGCGCCTCGTGGGCACGTTCCTCCTGGGGGTCGACCTTAGGCATGAGCACCGCCACGATAAGCGCGGCAATGCCCACGCCGACGCCGTAGATAAAAAACGGCCACCGGAAGCCGAGGAACGACAAGGACGCGCCCACCAGCGGTCCGGCCACGTTACCCAAGAGGAATGCCGTGCCGTAGAGTGCCGAACACTTGCCGCGAATCGTGGGCGGCGACAAACGCACGATAAGTCCCATGGCGGAAACCGTAAACATCGTCGAGCCAATGCCCGCGATGGCGCGCAACGCGAGGATGTGCCAATAGCTTTGCGACAGAGCAACCATGCCCGTGGCAACACCCACCGTGGTAAGGCCCACGAGGTAAATCCGGCGCGAGCCCAACATATCCACGAGGCGTCCGGACGCAGGCGCAAAGAACAGCCGCGACGCGGCAAATGCAGAGACCACACAACCCGCGGCCGCCATCGACACGTCGAAGCTCACCACGAACTGCGGCAGCAGCGGCGCGATGAGCCCGTAGCCAATCGCAATCATGAACGCCGCAGCGACCATAATCCAAATCTCACGCGGTATCTTCGCCTCAATCTGCGGCTCTACCGACTGCTGCGGCTCCGGGTGCGGCATGCCAGAAGATTCCGCGACGGACTGGCGTGACGCAGACAGTTCCCTGTCGTGTTCCGAAATTTTTTCTTCCCCTTTCTTCGTGCTATTCAGTCTATCGCTCTTGGATGCGCCGCTATAGTCGCCACATTTCGAACACGATTTCGATGTTCGGCATTGTCCGGACCCGGCGTGTTGGGGCCTAGCCTTACTCTGCGAAGCATGAACACTGTTGCTGATACTCACCTTGCCATCGAACTCTCCGCCGCAGAGACCGTGTCCAAGCTGCGCACCGTGCTGCGCCACCCGCGCTCCCTTGCCCGGCCCGTCGCCAGCTGGCGTCCGCCCACACTGGCGCTGCCTGCCGTGGGGGCTGCCCCACCGCTTATCATCGCGCTCACGCGCTATCGCGTGGGCCCGGTGGCCAAGGCTCGCGTCCGCGGTTATGGCGCCACCCGCGAGCCCGCGTATCTCATCAGCGCGCGGATCACGGATCCCACCGGACCGCTGCGTAGCGACGCCGCACTCGTCGCCGCCGAAGCATGGGTGCGCGCTGCGGTCAGCCCGGCGCCGGCACCCGCCGAAGAGGACACGTCACGCCCGGCGCTCGCAGCGGTCGACACGCCGCATGACTGCTACGGCGGAGACGCGGTGCACGAGATCACGACGTCCTCGGCCGCCACCTTTGTCTGGCTCGTGGACCGTGACTTCCGCCCGGTGCCGTCACCGTTGTCCATGTTCGAAAGCTTTGCGTCTGCGGCCTAACCAGCCACCGGCCATGGCCGCGAACCACTACCGGGGACCGCTGCCGCGCTGCGACTTAAGCCCTGTGGCGGCCTTGTGCGTCTGCGCCTAGCGCGCGAGAGCCCTCGTTGCGGGGCGTTCCTGCGGTGCCGGTAGTTTCGCGTGCGAGCTCATTCAACGCACGGCCGGCGTCCTTGACTTCTTGCTCGCTCTCAGTGAGAAGAATGCGCGACAGCCGCGGCTCGTTGCCGCTAAAGGTAAAGAAAGCCATGGGGCGCGGCGGCATATAACGCACCAGGACGAGCACGATGAGCACGCAGAACGTTTTATCAATGCTGTCGCAGATGAGGTTCTGCAAAATAGTGGCTTCCACCTCGCCCATGCGCAGCAGCACAAAGAAGTTCGCGAAGGATTCCGCGTTCGGCGTCGAGTCGCCGCGTAGCGCAACGAGGACGGTAAGCGACGACAGGATGCCGTTGATCAGACCGATGAACGCACCGCGCGCCATGACGCTGCCGAGTGAGGAGAACACGGAGACGCGCGCGCAATAGCTCACGGCCAGGGCAACGAAGGCTGCGGAGACCACGTGCGGAATCATCATGGGTGCCGAGAATCCCCAAAGCACGGCGGTAAGCCCGGCGGTCGCGAGCCCGAGGATCGGTCCGCCAATGACAGTTGCGCCGATGGTGCCCAGCGTGTCGCCATAAAAAGGCAATCCCAGGCGATCGACGGACATGCCCACCACAATGTTGACGAACACGCCCATGGGCACGATGATGAACACACGGTCAGGCGCACTGCCGTATCCAGCAATGAGAAACAGTACGGTCGCGACGGCGACGAGGATGTACATCGTCTCCTCTGCCGGAATGTCATAGATGCGGTGGAGCGGGATGTCCCCTGGCCATTGAAACAATGCGACAAACCACTGGCTGGCTAGGAGCGCGACGCCCACAACAGCGAGGACGGTGCGCCACCGCGCTTGGGTCTGGAACTCCACTGTCCTGTCGTCCTCGTCTCTTATCTAGGCCATGGCGTGCCGCCGCGCCGAGTGGAACCGGCGCGGCACATACATTCGGGCTATTAGTTTTAGTTTAACGCGACGGCAGATACTTTAACGCGGCGGTCGGCACATTTCTTCAGCGGTGGCTGTCCAACCCGACGCCGCAGACTAGTCGCGCGTGATGTCGGTGCCCTCGGCGTCGTCGTCAGTCTCCACGTCGTCCTCGTCCTCGTCGAAGTCGTCGTCACCGTCCAGCTCGTCCGCGTCGAGATCATCGGCGCCGAAGATGTCGTAGACCTCAGGCTCGTCATAGTCGTCATCGTCGAAGGACACGAGCTGTGCTTCCCAATCGAGGGCCTGCTCGGAGACGAGTCCCAGTACGTCGAAGAGACGATCAAAGTCGGTGTACGTGCCCAGCTCGAGGGTCTCGGCGGGAATCTCGATGACGGGGCCTTCGCCCAGGCCATTGCTCAGCAGCTCGAGGCGGTCATCATCGAAGTCGTCGCCCAGCTCCCACAGCTCATGGATGGACTCGTCTTCGAGCTCCTCAAACTCTTCTTCATCAAAATCGAAAGCCACGAAGCGCACGACGGCGCAGGGCTCGCCGTCCACGGACTCAACGAGCACGCGCAGCTCCGAGTCATTGGCGACCTCGGCGACAACGAGATTCGGGTTGAACTCGTCTTGTGCGAATTCAAGTTCCGCAATGCGCTCATCGGTGCCCTCGAGCAGATCGCGCAGCACCGTGACAACCTGGTCGGTCGCGATGTGGCGCGCCACAGCGTCGAGCGCGTCGTCCACGGAGAAGGCGACGGAGACCAAGACGGCCTCAAATTCCTCATCGTCTTCGTCGACATCCGCCGCCGCGATGTACACGTTGGCCGCCGGCAGCAGCGGATCGATCTCCTGGAACTGAATCTCCAGGTCAGAGGTGATAGGAACGAACATGATGTCATCGTGAACGCGGGACTCGATGCCCTCAGCGTCCAGTGCAGTCGCAATATCTTCAAAGAAGCTCATGGTGACCCTTTCGATTCGTGATGGCGTGCACGAGGCGGTGGCTTCCGTCCACCGCCACAGCTTACCTTTATTCCAGCGTGCCCGTGATGAATCCCAGTTGTGCCGCCAACTCTGGGCGGCCGACTCCCCACTCGCACATGTTGTAATTATCCCAGGCCACGCGGCGTTGCGAGTACGGATCCGCCTCGACACGCACCACGTCGTCGAAGACAAGAGTCTCGCGCAAGGCCAGCTGAACGCGTGCCTCCTCGCCCGCGGGCACGAGGCGATGGGCCGTATCGGCCGGGTGCGCGACCCGGTACGGTGGCCACTCTGGACCCGGTTCGCCGCCGTGGATGAAGGCGGCCCACTGGCGCTGCATGAGGACCGTGAGTTCATCGAAGCTCTCTGTCGAGCCGATACGCGTGAGCGTCGACATGCGCGAGGCCTGCGCGTCGCCGAAGACGTTGGAGAGCTCAAGCGAATGCATAGCACCAAGCCCTAACCAGCGCAGCGCCACCGGCGCGAAGTCGAAACGGTACATCCATGTCGGTGCGACCAGGCTGTGTGCCTCGGCGACGCGCACAGACGGCGCCCAAAAGAGGGCATCGGCAAGCAAATGCGCAAAGTCCGCGCGCGTGGACGCGCCGTTATAGGCGGCGACGACGGCAGGCGCGCCCTCCTCGTCGAAGCTGGAGAGCAGGCGCAACGCCGCGCGCTGGCGGGCAAATTCGCGCTGAAAGAGGAACTTACCAAAGCTCGCCTCATCCGAATTCGTGCCGATGAGCAGCGGCACGGGGGCCTGCTCGCCCGCCTCAAACGTATCGATGGGGTGCCGCGGCACCAGATCCCCGTCGACGGTGGGCGCGTAGCAGGAGTTGAGATGGAGAAGCTCACCCGCGCGCCACATCATGGATTGCCCCGCGCGCACGATGTCCGCGAAGTGCTGGTTCTGGACGTCCCCTAGCGTGGCCAGGCGCGGCAGGGACAGCTTGTTTACCAGCTCGCGGGCCCACAGGGTCGACTGCGTGCGCGAATGGATCATGGAAATGGGCGGCGATTGCGCAATGGCGCGGTGAAACAGCCCGCGCGCAGCCGGGGTGCCCATGAGCGTAAGCACGGCCGCACCGCCGGCGGACTCCCCCATGAGCGTGACGGAGTCCGGGTCGCCACCGAAGCTCGCAATGTTATCGCGCACCCACTTCAGCGCGAGGAGCTGGTCGCTCACGGCCGGGTTGGCGCAAGCACCCTCGGCTGCGCTGAGACTGCGCATGTCGAGGTATCCCAACGCACCGAGCCGGAAGTTCACGGAGACGTAGACGACGTTCATGGTCTGCGCGAGCTGAAAGCCACGCAGCATGAGCATGTGGGAGGAGCCGACGATAAACGAACCGCCGTGGAGATAGACGACCACGGGCAGGGTCTCGTCCGTGTCGGGGCGCACGACGTCCAAATGGAGGCAGTCCTCAGAGCCCACAATCTTGTCCGTCCACGAATACGTGGGCTGCGGGGCAACCGGCCCAAATTCGCGACAGTCACGAATGCCTTCCCACCCCTGTGCGGGGCGTGATCGCTGAAAGCGTCCCGAGCCGCTCGTATCCGCGCCAAACGGAATGCCGCGCCAGGAGCGCACGGCCGCTCCCGAAACGTCCTCATACAGACCGCGCACCCAGCCCTGCTGAGTGTGCACCGTCAAGGCATCCGCCAGCGCATTATCGGCCCTTAACTGGGCACGACGTGCGCGCGCATGAGCCTCCCGAGCGGCCCGCCGCGCCTCGGACACGGTGGGCTCATACCCATGGTCCGCTCGCGCCTGACCCGCGGCGCCACGAGGGAGCCGCGGGGGCGTGTTTTCCGGGCGGTGTGCGCGCGGTGGACGGTTGAGCGAGCTCATGCCTCCAGCGTAATTCCGTACACTCGATCCTGCGTACCAATGACAAACATGATTTAAGGAAGCGACCATGATTTCAGACAAGCTCTTTGGAAAGAAGTCCTCGACCAAGGCTGAGGTGCAGCCGCGCGACGACGGCGAGGGCACCGTCCTCACGGAGGAAGAGCGTTCCCTCAACGATTCCTTTCGCACGCAATGGGCCACGGAAAATTCTGACGGTGACAAGTTCTCCGCCATCATCTTGAGCACGCTCGACCGGGCGGTCGGTATTCAGGCCAGCACCATCTCGAAATACGTGGACGGCGTAATCGAGAAGAACCAGAACGTCTCCATGGACACCCGCCAAGGCGTTATCGATGACCACTTCCTCAAGATCGTCACGGGCACCGGCGCCGGTGCCGGCGGCGCCGCGGCCATTCCGGGTATCGGTTTCGCGACGGGTACTGCGGCGATTGCCGCGGAGTCCGTGGTCTTCCTCGAGGCCGCCACGTGGTACATCCTGGCCTCGGCTAAGCTCCGCGGCATAGCCATTGAGGACAAGGAACTGCGCCGCGCACTTGTGCTCATGGTGCTTTCCGGCTCCCGCGGCACCGCCATCGTTGACACCTTCTTCACCGAGGCTGCCGATGCCCCCGGTGCGGCCACTGCCACCCGTCCCGGTTCCCTTGCCTCGGCCGCCGCGCTCACGCGCTTTTCCGCACCGACGCTGCAGGGCCTGTCCGGCCGCCTGGCCAAGACATTCACCAAGAAGGTCGTCGGCCGCTTCAAGTGGGCATGGCTGTCCAAGCTGCTGCCGTTGGGCCTGGGCGCCGTCGCCGGCGGCATCGCCAATCGCAAGCTAGCGCGCAGAGTCATGGACAACGTACACACGCAGCTGCGTGCTCTATAAGGACCCTGCACCTCCGTGTCCACCCCGTGGCCCCAGAGCACGACCTGTGTACTACTTTCCGACTTCGTCCTGCGCTGGGTGGTGGACGCGGCACCCCCGCTTGGGCGAGCGTTCCCCACACCGTAACGAATAAGCGCAGGTTAGTGGGCGGAAATTATGCACCCACTCTAAAAGTCACCAAACGACCCCCCACTCTGTGAATGTTTCACAGTGTGGGGTTTATCATGGTGGGCAGACTATCGGCACCGGTGGGCCTTCTGCAGGCCCTTCTAGATTCCGGCCGTCGGTCCCAGCGTCGAATAAACGACCGCGATAAACGCAACTTAAATAAGCATGTAAGCAAGGAAATGAGGCGAGCATCTGCCGTGAGCAACTCGAGCATCTTCGGCCCCAACGCATGGCTGATTGACGAACAGTTCCAGCAGTATTCCAAGGACCCGAACTCCGTCGACAAGGAGTGGCGCGAGTACTTCAAGGCCAACGGCGCCCCGCAAAGCGCAACGCAGTCTCCGGCTGCCGTGAAGCAGTCCGAGGGTTCTTCCATCGAAGTCAAGCAGTCCGCGCGCGAGACCAGCACGTCTGCCGCCGCTGCCGACGCTCAGGCTTCCACGAAGAAGGCTGCACCGGCACCGGATAAGCCGGCTTCCAAGAAGTCCGCTGCGAAGAAGCCGCAGTCCCCGCTCGAGCGCATTGGCGAGGCACCGGAGCCGGGCGAGACCCAGCTCAAGGGCATGTTCAAGGCCATCGCCAAGAACATGGACGAGTCTCTGACCATCCCCACGGCCACCACCGTGCGTGATATGCCGGTCAAGCTCATGTGGGAAAACCGCGCGCTCATCAACGATCACCTCAAGCGCACCCGCGGCGGCAAGATCTCCTTTACCCATATCCTCGGCTACGCCATGGTCAAGGCCGTACAGATCCACCCGGCCATGAACGTGCGTTACGAAAACAAGGACGGCAAGCCTTTCGTTGTTCAGCCCGAGCACGTCAACTTGGGTCTAGCCATCGACCTTCCACAGAAGGACGGATCCCGCGCCCTCGTCGTTGCCGCCATCAAGGACTGCGAGCACAAGTCCTTCGCCGAGTTCCTCGACGCCTACGAGGACATCGTCGCGCGTTCCCGCAAGAACAAGCTGACCATGGATGACTTCTCGGGCGTGACCATCAACCTCACCAACCCGGGCGGCATTGGTACCCGCCACTCCATCGCCCGCCTCACCAAGGGTTCTGGCGCGATTATCGGTGTCGGTTCTATGGATTACCCGGCCGAGTTCGCTGGTGCCTCTGCAGACCGCCTCGCTGAACTGGGCGTAGGCCGCCTCGTCACCCTGACCTCCACCTACGACCACCGTGTCATCCAGGGTGCGGAGTCCGGCGAGTTCCTGCGCACCATCGGCCAGCTCATCAATGATGACGCCTTCTGGGATGAAATCTTCAAGTCCATGGGCGTGCCCTACGCTCCGTTCCGCTGGGCACAGGACGTGCCGAACACCGGCGTGGACAAGAACACCCGCGTCATGCAGCTCATCGAGGCCTACCGCTCCCGCGGTCACCTCATTGCAGACGTCAACCCGCTGAATTGGCGCCAGCCGGGCCTGCCTTGGCCGGATCACCGCGACCTGGACATGCGCACCCATGGCCTGAGCATCTGGGATTTGGACCGCACCTTCAACGTCGGCGGCTTCGGCGGCAAGGAGCAGATGACGCTGCGCGAGGTGCTCTCCCGCCTGCGCGCTGCCTACACCCTCAAGGTTGGCTCCGAGTACGCCCACATCATGGACCGCGACGAACGCGAGTGGCTGCGCGACCGCCTCGAGGCTGGCGTCCCGAAGCCCACCAACGCTGAGCAGAAGTACATCCTGCAGAAGGTCAACGCGGCAGAAGCCTTCGAGAACTTCCTGCAGACCAAGTACGTGGGCCAGAAGCGCTTCTCGCTGGAGGGCGCCGAGTCGCTCATCCCGCTCATGGACTCCATCATCGACACCGCTGCAGGCCAGGACCTCGACGAGGTCGTCATCGGCATGCCGCACCGTGGTCGCCTCAACGTCCTGTTCAACATCGTGGGCAAGCCGCTGGCCGACATCTTCGATGAGTTCGACGGCAAGTACAAGGAAGGCCAGCTCGGCGGCTCCGGCGACGTCAAGTACCACCTCGGCGCCGAGGGCGAGCACTACCAGATGTTCGGCGACGGCGACATCAAGATCACCCTTGCCGCCAACCCGTCCCACCTCGAGGCCGTTGACCCAGTCATGGAGGGCATGGCCCGCGCGAAGGAAGACCTTCTGGGCAAGCCGGGCGAGCACCCCGTCGTGCCGATCATGCTCCACGGCGATTCATCCTTCAACGGTCTGGGCATTGTCCAGGAGACCATCAACCTCTCCCGCCTGCAGCCCTACACCGTGGGCGGCACCGTCCACATCGTCGTCAACAACCAGGTGGGCTTCACCACCACCCCGGACCTGGCGCGTTCCACCCACTACTCCACCGACCTCGCCAAGGGCTTCGACTGCCCAGTCTTCCACGTCAACGGCGACGACCCGGAGGCTGTCTACTGGGTGGGCCAGCTGGCCGCTGAGTACCGCCACGCATGGGGCAAGGACGTCTTCATCGACCTCATCTGCTACCGCCTGCGCGGCCACAATGAGGCGGACGATCCGTCTATGACGCAGCCGCTGCTCTACGACATCATCGACGACCACACCTCCGTGCGTGAGCGCTACACCCAGGAGCTCATTGGCCGCGGCGACCTCTCCGACGAAGAGGCAGAGGCAGCAGCACGCGACTTCCACGACCAGATGGAGTCCGTCTTCACCGAGGTCAAGGCCGCGGAGAAGGCGAAGCCGAAGCAGCAGACCGGCATCACCGGATCCCAGGAGCTCACCCGCGGTCTCGACACGTCCATCACCCGCGACGAGCTCGCCGCGCTGGGCCAGGCCTTCCTCGATACCCCGGAGGGCTTCCAGTACCACAAGCGCGTGGCCAAAGTGGCCGAGCAGCGTGCAAAGGCCGCCATCGAAGGCGGTATCGACTGGGGCTTCGGCGAGCTCATCGCCTTCGGCTCCCTCGCTAACGCCGGTAAGACCATCCGCCTCGCTGGTGAGGATTCCCGCCGCGGTACCTTCACCCAGCGCCACGCGGTCGTCTTCGACCCGACCTCTGGTGACGAGTTCAACCCGCTTGACGCTCTCGCTAACGAGCGCGGCAACGGCGGCTCCTTCAACGTCTTCAACTCTGCGCTGACCGAATACGCCGGCATGGGCTTCGAGTACGGCTACGGCCTGGGCAACCCCGACGCCGTCGTCGCATGGGAGGCACAGTTCGGTGACTTCGCCAACGGCGCACAGACCATCATCGACGAGTACGTCTCCTCCGGCGAGGCCAAGTGGGGTCTGCTCAGCTCGCTCATCCTCCTCCTGCCGCACGGCTACGAGGGCCAGGGCCCTGACCACTCCTCCGCCCGTATCGAGCGCTACCTGCAGCTGTGTGCTGAGGGTTCCATGACCGTGGCTCAGCCGTCTACCCCGGCTAACCACTTCCACCTCCTGCGCCGCCAGGCACTCGGTGACATGAAGCGCCCGCTCGTTATCTTCTCCCCGAAGGCCATGCTGCGCCTCAAGGACGCGGCTTCCTCCGTCGAGGAATTCACCGAAGTCAAGAAGTTCCGCTCGGTCATCAACGACCCGAAGTACTTCGACCTGCAGGGTGAGAAGATTGCGGATACCTCCAAGGTCAAGACCATCATGCTCGTCTCCGGCAAGCTCTACTACGACCTTGCTAAGAAGCGCGACAAGGATGGCCGCGAGGACGTCGCTCTCGTGCGCGTGGAAATGCTCCACCCGATCCCGTTCAACCGTCTGCGCGAGGCCTTCGCTGCATATCCGAACGCGGAGCAGATTCGCTTCGTCCAGGCTGAGCCGGCCAACCAGGGTCCGTGGCCGTTCTACAACGAGCACCTGCGTCGCCTCATCCCGGATATGCCGGAGATGGTGCGCGTGTCCCGCCGCGCTCAGTCCTCGACTGCAACCGGTAACGCCAAGGTCCACGCCATTGAGCATGACCAGCTGCTTGAGGAAGCCTTCGCGAAGTAAGGTTCTTCCCTCCTAGCACGACGCCCCGCTGACAGCTCCCCCGCTGTCGCCGGGGCGTCGGTGTTTTTCACGTCCCCGCCACGCACAAATCCGCTCGCCCACACCATGGACGAGCGGATATCTCTAGCGGCATCTAGCCCGCGCACAGCCGCGCCGCAGGTCTCAGCAACTAAGCCGCCACGCTACTTCAACGTCGAGCCGCCTGTATCGCCAGACCCCGACCCAGCGCCGGCGTTGGCGCCGGCATCCCCGCCCGCGCCGCCGTCGCTCGTGCCGCTGCCTTCCGAACTACCGCTTGTGTCTCCTGGGTTCGACGTGGAGGTGTTAAGCCAGTGCTCCACCGTCTGGCTCACGCTGCCTGTGCGGTCAGCCTCCTCCACCAGGTCGTCGAGGTCCTCGGTGGTGAGATACTTCGTCACCGAGGCAATCTCAAAACGCTCGTCCCGATCAAGCAGATCTTTAGCGTAGATAGGTACAAAGTTCTGAGGCAGATCGACCTTTTCTTGATCTTTGCAGCCCGGTGCGGACGAAGGATCCACGGTTGTCAGCACCGTGGGCAGAGCATTCATCATCGCGATGTGCGTCTCTGCAAGGAAGTCCCGGTCCGTCTCGTCACCGGCCTCCTCGCGTTCCTTCTCTAGGCGCTTGGCCGTGGGCATATCGAAGCCCGCGAGCGCGTTGCCGGTACATGCCACGAGGAAATTCGAGTTTCCCTCTTCCAATTCATCCACGCGGGAGCTGCTATCCGGCATCTGCTCATGCACGAGGCTGGCAGAGCGCCCCTCCTCCCCGAGGGTCTGGATATAGATTTCTCCGAGCACGAGCTGCTCGGGGGAATCAGGGGCCACCGCGATGCGCACTTGTGCCCGAGACAGTTCAGATGCCTCAGGCAACGGCTCCTGGCGCGCGCACGCGCTCACCCCTGCCGTGCTCGCTGCCACCGCTGTGAGAGCCACAAGTCGGCGGGCAAAACGTGTATGCATGAACGGGGCTCCTTGTCGCGAGATCAGCTCGAATCCAGGTGGTACGGGTGACCAGTTTACACGGGTAGATCCGGGACTAAGATGGGTAGCTGATATGACTAACGCAATTGAAGAATCCCACGTACGCGAGGCACTGTCCCGCGTCGAGGACCCCGAAATCGGTCGCCCGATTACCGAGCTGGACATGGTGAAATCCATCGCCATTGACGGCAACGATGTCGCGGTCGAGATCTACCTCACCATCGCTGGCTGCCCCATGAAAAACACCATCGAACAGAACACCCGCGCGGTGCTCGAAGACCTCGAGGGCGTGGGCACCGTGACCGTGACTATGGACGCGATGAATGACGACCAACGTCGTGCCCTCAAGAAAAAGCTGCGCGGTGGCCAGGCCGAGCCCGAAATCCCCTTCGCCAAGCCGAATTCCACGACGCGCGTCTTCGCCGTGGCTTCCGGCAAAGGCGGCGTGGGCAAGTCGTCCATGACGGCCAATCTGGGCGCCGCGCTCGCTGCCCGCGGCCTCAAGGTTGGCATCGTCGATGCCGATATTTACGGCCACTCCATCCCCGGTCTCCTGGGCAATATGGAACCGCCCACGGTCATCGATGAGGAAATGCTGCTGCCGCCGATCGCGCACGGCCTCAAGTTCATCTCCATCGGCCAGTTCATCGAGGGCAATGCCCCCATCGTGTGGCGCGGCCCTATGCTCCACCGCGCGCTTCAGCAGTTCCTGGGCGATGTCTTCTGGGGCGATCTTGACGTCCTTCTCCTCGACTTGCCGCCGGGTACCGGCGATGTCGCGCTGTCGGTCGCACAGCTCATCCCCAACGCGGAGCTCCTCGTCGTCACCACGCCGCAGGCAGCCGCCGCTGAGGTCGCTGAGCGTGCCGGCTCGATGGCGCAGCAGACCGGCCAGCGTGTCGCCGGAGTCGTGGAGAACATGTCTGCCATGGTGATGCCGGATGGCTCCACGATGGAGATCTTCGGCGCAGGCGGCGGCCATACCGTCGCCAATCGCCTGAGCACGCTCCTTGGCGCCGACGTTCCGCTGCTCGGTCAGATCCCGCTGGATCCGGCCCTGCGCACCAATGGCGATGAAGGCACCCCCGTAGTCGTTGCGGCGCCTGAGTCCCCCGCCGGAGCCGCGCTTGCCGATGTCGCCTCGAAGCTCGTCGTCCGCAAGGACTCGCTCGCTGGCAAGTCTTTGGGTCTCGGCGTGAAGTAGACCGCACGAGATAAAGCCTCGCGAACACTGTACCGAGAGTTCACGGGGCCTTTTCTTCTATGTTCTTGTTCCCTATGGTTGTTCCCTGTGGTTGTTCTCTGCGCCTACGGCTAGGTGATATCCGCCCACGAGAAGCCACCACCGCTGCTGTAATCGCCGCCATTCTGGCTGCGCTGCTGCGGGTTCTGCGGTGACTGCGCAGGATTCTGGGCCGGGTTCTGAGCGGGATTTTGGGGCGCCTGAGCCGCGCCCGGTCCCTGATATCCCTGGGCGCCGCCCTGATTCGGCTGTGCGCCTGCAGCAGGCTGTCCGGGCTCCTGGTGACGCGAAGGCTTGCGCGGGTCGAAGTCATCCCAGGCGGAATCGTCGCCATCAAAGAGTGCCTTAGTAATCGCCGCCCGCGGACCCATGCGGCCCCACTCCGCAGCCGTATTGATGGGACCACGCAGAGCGTCAAACTCTTGGCCCAAGCTGCTCATCTCGCCATTAAGTTCCGCCTTGGCACTATTGATAGCCTTGCGGGCAGCATAGATGGCAGCGCGCACGTCCTGAATCACACCAGGCAGGCGCTCGGGGCCAATGACCAAAACAGCAATTATGGCGATGACGAAAATTTCGCCCCACCCGATATTGGAAAACACGCGTTCTTTACCTTCTCATTGCGCGACGCAGCGTGTCGAGCTTATCCAAAAAGTCTTGTTTAGGAGTACACGCCAGCTCTTCCCCATTGGGCCCGGAGCCCTGGGGCGACGACGCAATATTCGTGAGCCGTGCGACGAGGCTTTGCGGGATATGCACATCCTTGCTGCGTTGTCGGACCCACTCGGCTGCGCCACGTTGCCGCTCAATCTCGCCACGGCATTCCGGGCAGTGCACGAGGTGCACCCGAACACGATGTTGCGACTTCGGGCCCATCTCACCATCGACAAATGCAACGACGGCTTCTGGACCGAGGTGACCAATGGAATCGTAACGTCGCGCTTTTGCTTTCAGCTTGTCTACCGTGCGCTGGCGCACTGCGCGTGCGCCGCCGAGCGACACGGTTGCGGCGTGGTTCTTCATGGCCACCTCCTTTATCCAAGCGGGTGAATGAATCGGGTCCGCAGCGCTCGTGCTGGCGGGCGTGTGTACGTCTCCAGCCTAGCGCGCTGAACGCTACCGCGTGCGAAGCAAAATGCGTGCGTCAGAATCGTTGACGGCCGCGGCTTCGAGTGAGGCGCGCAGCTGCGAGCGCCCACGGTGGATACGCGAACGAACCGTACCCATCTTGACGCCCAGCGTTTCTGCGATTTCGTCGTAGCTCATTCCTACGACGTCACACAGAACGACAGCGACGCGGAAGTCGGGACTCAGCTCATCGAGTGCACGCTGCAGCGCAGGGTCGAGGTTTGCCACGGTGTAAGCCTGCTCCGGGGTCATATCTTCGCCCGGGACGCGGTCATAGTCCTCCGGCAGCGCCTCCATGCGGATCTTGCTGCGATGGCGCACCATGTCGAGGAAGAGGTTGGTAGTGATGCGGTGTAACCAGCCCTCAAAGGTTCCGGCCTTGTACTTATCCAAGGAGCGGAAGACGCGCATAAACGTTTCCTGGGTGAGGTCTTCCGCATCATGTTGATTACCGGAAAGGCGGTAGGCCAATCGGTACACGCTATCCGCGTGTTCTGCGACGAGTTCCTCCCAGGTGGGCATGCTGGCCTCGCCCGCGTCAAAGGCAGCGGTCCCGTGAAGCTGGTCCGAATAATGGTCTGCCATTGCGCGTTTCATGCATTTCATTGTGCTATATCCGTGCTCCAAAAGCCAGATATCGAGCTGCTAATCCACTGTGAATGGTCCTGTGCACGACCTGCCAGCCCCGCGCACCGGCTTGGACCGCTAGGATAAGCACTGTGACTTCTACTGCATATAATGCCCTGCTTGACTACATCGACACGACCACTGAGCGCTCGGAGGCGCTGCGTGCCGCCTACGCGCATGCGGAGGAATTCTCGCTTCCCGCCCCGGGTGTTGCTGTAGGTCAGCTCCTTGCCACTCTTACTGCTGGCGGCGTGCACGCGGAGAAGCCGCAGGCGATTGCCATTACTCCGGCAGTTTCCGTAGCAGGTCTCTATCTGCTCGAGGGCCTACCTGAAGGCGGCATCCTTTCGTGCATCGACCCAGAGGCTGAGCACCAAGCCAACGCCAAGCAATTGTTCCGCACGGCAGGCCACCCTACCTCGCGCGTGCGCTTCCTCCCGTCGCGTCCCCTCGATGTCATCGGCCGCCTCGCCAACGAGTCCTACCACGTCATTTACGCTGATGTTCCCACCATGGATCTGCAGGCTTTAACGAAGGCCGCGTGGCCGCTGCTCACACACGGCGGCACGCTCGTCCTTGCTGGAGCATTGCTCGACGGAACACTGGCCGATACCTCACGGACAGATCGCACCACGACTGCTGCGCGCGAAGCCGATGAGTTCGCACGGTCACTGGAGGACGCTGTCATTACGCGTCTGCCCCTCGAATCCGGTATCACGCTGGTTACCAAGCGTTAAGAGCTGGGTCGCGGTAAGCGCCCCGCTGTCACCGTCGGCGCACAAAGCACAAAGACCTCGCTGTTCCGATAAGCAACCGTGAGGTCTTTGTGTACCCACGCTAGAGGCGCAAAGCGTTGAGCAGCCACGCGGGCACTTCACCGCTCACGCCAAAACGGTGCCGATGAGGAAAGTAAGCACCGCGCTGCGAAGACCAGAATGTCAAATCCGGCGGGCATCAGCGTCTCTTTATGGTTCGAGGACTTATCAGAGTCAAGATCCGCACTTGGCGTTCTGCCACTGCCGAGCTGCCGGCCGCTTGTTGTTAAGCTCGCACTACTGCTTCTGCGCGAGAATTCTCCGCAGCGCGTTCCACTTCGCTCAAGTCGGTGCCATCAGCCGCGCGATCCATGCAGCGGCCCTGGCCCTCCTAGCCAACCCCGATCTCCCCCTCGTTTGCACCGGATTGTCTTCTATCTCCGCCGCTTGTGCCTGCGCTCAAGTCTGATCACGCAACATGGCACTGAAACGTTCTACACCCGATTGCGTGGTTACCGTGCTGCACGGTCCATGCTGCCGGGAGCGGACGCGACAGCGGCGGTGTCACGGACAGCATCCTTGTCAAAGGCCTGGGGAACCGCCGCCGAACCGCCGACCACGATGGTCAAGGCCGTCGCAAAGGCGACGACTGATTTGAAGACGGTATCAAACTGCATTGCTTTCATAATTCCCCGCTATGTTGACTACTCTATGCGCGTTTCATTCGTAAACCACGACCAGATTAACTGATAGTGTTATAAGAAAGCAACCTTTTTGTTACGTAATCGCTGTGAGATCAAACAAGACCCGCACGGGGCGGGCCTTGTCGCTGAAGCACTACCGTGGCACGGTCGTTACCCGTGCATCACCTGGCGTATTTCCATGCCGTTTTACACCGTCTCGTTCTTGCCCACGACCACTACGCCGCCGGCAGATACGGTGTACTTCTCCTCGTCACGCTCACGGTCAACGCCGATAATGGCGCCATCGGAGATAACGACGTTCTTGTCAATAATGGCGTGGCGCACGACAGCACCCTTTCCTACGCGCACGCCTGGCATGAGAACCGACCCCTCAACAGTCGCGCCGTCTGCCACGTGAACGTCGGACGCGAGCACCGAGTTGCGCACCGTACCGCCCGAGATGATGCAGCCCGCGGCAACCATGGAAGCCTGCGCGATACCGTTCTGCACGAACTTCGCCGGCGGCAGGTTCGTCGCATCCGTCGAGTGGATGGGCCACTGTGAGTTGTACAGGTTGAAGATGGGCAGCACAGAGATGAGATCCATGTGTGCCTCGTAGAAAGAGTCGATGGTACCGACGTCGCGCCAGTAACCGTGGTCGCGTTCGGTTGCACCCGGAACCTCGTTCGACATGAAGTCGTAAACGTGGGCCTGGCCGCGCTCGACGAAGTACGGAATGATGTCGCCACCCATATCGTGCGCTGAGTTCTCGTTCTTCTCGTCTTCCAGAAGTGCCTGCTTAAGCGCAGAGGCAGTAAAGACGTAGTTACCCATCGAGGCGTAGGTCATATTCGGATCATCCGGCGTAGACGGCGGGTTGTCCGGCTTCTCCACGAATTCCGTGATGGTTCCCATGCCGTCAGCCTCGATGCAGCCAAAGGCCGTCGCTTCCGAACGCGGAACGCGAATGCCTGCCACGGAGCAATCCAGTCCGGTCGCGATGTGTTCCTCGACCATCTGGGACGGATCCATGCGGTAGACGTGGTCCGCACCGAAGACGATGACGTAATCCGGCTTCTCATCGTTAATGAGGTTGAGCGACTGCACGATGGCGTCTGCCGAGCCGTTGTACCAGCGCTTACCGCGACGCTGCTGTGCCGGGACCGAAGCGATGTACTGCGGGGTCGGACCCGACAGGTTCCACGCCTGGGAGATGTGACGGTCGAGCGAGTGAGACTTGTACTGGGTCAGCACGGCAATTTTGAGGTAACCGGCGTTGACCAAGTTGGAAAGAACGAAGTCGATAAGACGGTAGGCACCGCCAAAGGGGACGGCGGGCTTGGCGCGATCTTCAGTGAGGGGAAAGAGGCGTTTTCCTTCGCCACCGGCGAGAACAATGGCTAGAACTTTAGGCTGGGATTTCACATCTCCCAACTTATCCATGCTTTGCCTTTTTGTCATTGAAAATATGCGCGAATTCATGTGATGTTTACACAGGCACCCCCGAGGCCACAAGAATCCCCGGCGAGGGCGCGGTTTTGTGGTTACTCTGGTCGATTATGAGAGCCGGAATTTTTACCAAAGAATACCCGCCCGAAATTTACGGCGGTGCAGGCGTTCACGTCGCCGAGTTGACTCGTTTCATGCGCGACATTATCGATGTTGACGTCCACTGCATGGGCGCCCCGCGTGAGGAAGCCAATGTCTACACGTACGGTGTTGATCCGGACTTAGCTGATGCCAACGGCGCGCTTAAGACGCTGAGCACGGGCCTACGCATGGCCAACGGGGCATCGGCAGCCGATGTCGCGCACTCGCACACCTGGTACACCGGCCTTGCTGGCCACCTTGCGGGGAAGCTCTACGGAATTCCACACGTGGTCACCGCACACTCGCTCGAACCCCATCGCCCGTGGAAGCGCGAACAGCTCGGCGGCGGTTACGACGTCTCCTCGTGGTCGGAGTGCAACGCCATTGAGAATGCTGACGCCGTCATTGCTGTGTCTGCAGGCATGAAGTCCTCCATCCTCGATGTCTACCCCAATGTCGACCCGGACAAGGTCCATGTCGTCCTCAACGGCATCGATACGCAGCTGTGGCAACCGCGCGAGACCGAACTCCTCGATAAGTTGGGCGTCGACCGTAACCGCCCCATCGTTGCCTTCGTTGGCCGTATCACCCGGCAGAAGGGCGTGGCTCACCTGCTCAAGGCAGCCGCTGACTTCGACCCCGACGTGCAGCTCGTGCTGTGTGCTGGTGCCCCGGACACTGCAGAGATCGAGGCAGAAACCAAGTCGCTCGTGGAGGGCCTCCAGGCTCAGCGTGATGGCGTCTACTGGGTCCGTGAGATGCTCTCCCGCACCGACATTCAGCAGATTTACTCCGGCGCTGACATCTTTGTGTGCCCCTCCATTTACGAGCCGCTGGGCATTGTCAACCTTGAAGCCATGGCGTGCGGGACTGCCGTCGTGGCTTCTGACGTGGGCGGAATTCCGGAAGTTGTCGTGGACGGCGAAACGGGTACCCTGGTCCACTACGACGAGCAGGTGCCCGCGGAATTCGAGGCGGGCATTGCTGCCGCCGTCAACCGCCTGGTGGGCGACGCCGACACGCTGCGTGCGTGGGGTGCGGCCGGCCGCAAGCGCGCGGAAGAGAAATTTAGCTGGGCGACCAT
Organism: Corynebacterium sp. CMW7794; assembly: GCF_001563605.1. Lineage (NCBI taxonomy): Bacteria > Bacillati > Actinomycetota > Actinomycetes > Mycobacteriales > Corynebacteriaceae > Corynebacterium > Corynebacterium sp. CMW7794. Next base: position 24,655 of record NZ_KQ961706.1, on the reverse strand, counting down.
CGCCGCCCAAACAGTCGATATTTACCGGAGCCTGATTTAGATGACCTACCGCCCTGAGCTGCACGTCGCTTTGGAGTCTGGGGTGCTCGAAGCACCCGCAGGAGCCTTACTCGACGGCACGACGTGGCACCTCTTCCACCAATATCGTCCGGCCCCTGGCGAGCCTTCCCGATGGGGCCACGTCTTTGCGGAGGAAGCGCCCTTCGAGTGGCTCGAGTGCGATGACGCTCTCGCGCCCGTAGGCGGCGAGTTTGGCCTGCGCGCTGGCTCCGTGGCGGCGGTCGGCCCTGATATCAACCTGTATTTCACCTCGTTGACCGCTGGCGCCTCGTCCATTCGCTTCGCCAAGTACACGGGCTATGACGAAACGTGTGAGGTCTCTGACGATCCGCAGGCGCTGGACCCCAACGTGGCTCGCCATGGCGAGGTCATCACCAGCGCCGATGGATTCTCGCGCTTTCGTTCGCCGTGCGTTGTCCCCGACTGGGCTGCCGACGACAAACGGGAGGACGGCCACGAAGGCTGGCTCATGCTGGCGCTGTCCGGTTCTACGGAGAACCCAACGCCGGTCGTGCTGCGCAGCGCCGATGGCGACACGTGGCACTTCGACGGTCCGCTGACATTCAAGGGCAATACCGCCTTCCCCGGCACCAAGGACGATCTCCCGGCCGCGATCGTCTCCCCTCGCATCATCCGCCTACGCGATGAAATCGACGGCAACGTCTATGACGTTCTGTTCTTTACTGTCGAAGCTGTGGGCAAGGAATCCGGCGAGGTGGCTGGCTACCTCGTGGGACGTCTGCAGGGCAGCGAGTTTGAGGTTGTTTCCGGCTTCCGTCGTCTCGACTACGGCCACGACTTCACCCGCCCGCGCAATACGAATTCCACACCGGGCACGTTCTCGGAGGACTTCAATTACCGGGAAGCCTGCTTGTTCGGTTTGCTCAATGGTCGTGGTCGCAGCGATAACCCCGCGGTTCATCACTCGTGGACCGAGGAAGGTTGGGCCAACGCGCTCACGCTGCCGCGCCTCGTGACACTGCAGGGAGGAGTGCTGTACCAGACTCCCCCGCGCGGTTTGCCGGACGCTGTCTCACATTCGAAGCGCGCCCGCATGTGGACGGGCCTGCTCGAGGTTCCGGCCGGCAGCGCCGTCACCGTCACGCTCCTCGACGGCCACGGCAAGCCAGCGACGACGGTCACCCACGCGGGCACGGAGCTGCGCGTCGACCGTTCCATGTCGCGTGCCTTCGACGAAACGTATAAGACGGACATCCCTGCGGTGGCTCCGCTCACCGAGGATCCAGAGAACGTCGACGACTCGCTCACCATCGTCGTCGACGGCACGACCGTAGAGATTTTCGCGGACTCGGGCCTGGTGACCATGGCCTCGCGCATGTACTTCGATGGCGGCTGCAGCGGCTTCCGCGTTGAGACGAATGGCGACGCTGAGGTCGTGCGCAGTTTCGAGCGCGCCGGCTCCTAATCGCGCGGTCCGGCGCCCACCACAGCACGGAAACGGCCCCGCAGCATCACAGTTCGTGATGCTGCGGGGCCGTTTGCCTGTTCCGTTCAACGCCGTGCGCGTAGCGTGGGGCGCGCGGGGCAACACCCCGGACCTGTGAACTAGCGGACGGGGCGCAAGCGATCGAGGCGAGCGCGGGCGGTCACCGTGATCGACTCCGGCAACGAGGCCATGCGCTCGGCCAGTTGCTCCGCGCTAATGTGGCGCGCAGACGGGCTCATTCCAACCTGTGCGATGATGGAGGCCTTGTCGAGCACGATAGGGAAAGAAATATCAACTGGGTCTGCGGCTTGCTCAAGGTAGCCCTTGGCTTGCTCGTACATGCGCTCAACCTTGCCTTCTTCCACGCCGAGAATGCCCAGCGGGGCACGCAGTTCGTCGAGATGTCCCGCCGCGGGGGTAAGAACGACAACTTGGCCATGCGGCGCGAGCACGCGTTGGAACTCCGCGGGGTTGCGCGGCGCGAAGACAACGGAGATAGCGTCAATGACGCCATCGCGCAGCGGCAGGCGTTCCCACGCGTCTGCGACCACGGCGCCAATGCGCGGGTGCGCCTTTGCCAAGTGCTTGGCCGCGTGCGTAGAAATATCCAGGCCCACGCCACGAGCGCCGTCCAAGGAGTCCAGTGTGTGCGCGAGATAGTAGCCGGTGCCTGCGCCGACCTCGAGCAGCGCCGGCGAGTGTTCTTCCGGTGCGAGGTCAACGACGTCTTGTACGGCGCCGGTCACCGCCTCCACGAAAGGCGCGAAGTGACCGCGGGAAAGGTACGTCTCACGGGCCTCGACCATGGCGGCGTCATCACCCTTGTGTTTGAGCCCAGCCCCCGGGGCAAGCGTGACGTAGCCTTGCTTGGCGACGTCATAGGAGTGACCCGACTCGGCGACGAGACGAGCACAATCGTCCGCGCCAGCCAATGGCGTACCGTCGACGGGATCAGCGAGAAGATCGATTACGTCGGCAAGCACTTATCCGGCAGCCTCCGTGAGCAAAGCTCCGAGCTCAGCGGCTTCTTCCTTGGTCATCTCGACGACGATGCGTCCGCCGCCATCAGACGGGATGCGCATAACGATCTTGCGAGATTCTTCCACTGCTTCCATCGGGCCGCCGGTGGTACGTGGCTTCATTGCTGCCATGAGCGAAGCTCCTTATATCTCAGTTATTGGGTATACCCCACCTAGTCTACGCTACTTTCCCGCGGGTTTAGCCCACGTCACGTCGCGGCCACGGGCAGAGCGGACTGAAACACTACAGATAGCGGCGATCGCGTGGCAGCCTAGGACCGGCGCTCGTCCTCGCTCGGACCATCGACGATGATGAAGCTTCCTGCCTGCGAGGGACCAGCGCCGGGAGTTTGCGTGACCGTCATCGTTCCGGTGCGGTCCTCTTTCTCCTGCGGCTCGGCTGGCTTCTCGTCCGAGCGTTCTTCCGGGAGTTCAGCCTGCTGCGCAGGTGCGCTCGGAGCAGCGGCGTCCACAAACGCAGCGGCGGCCGGGGACTCGGCAGCGGCCACGTCAGGCGCAGGCGTGGACATCGCGCGGGCAGCGGTGAGTTCTTCCTCCAGTTCTTGGAAACGCTTGTCGAGGGCCACGAGGACCTCGTCGACCTGGCGTTGGCGGTAGCCGTTGCGCACGACGTCAAAACGGACGTCGTCCAGGTCACCGTGTTTGACCGCCACGCGGTTGCTCGCGCGCACATCGGAGGGGCCTTCTGGCCCATCCATCACTGCACCATTCACACCAAACTTACCCGTCGCCCAGATGCCCAGGATGGCGAGAATGGCGAGAATAAGGATGAGCAGGATCCACGAAAACATGCTGTTTAAGCTACCTTACTTTCAGTGTGCGGTATGCAAAGGCCACGGGAGAAACCACGAGAAGCCGCCGGAAGCCCCAGTGGGGACGACTAGCGCGCGTTGCGGATACGCTGGTCGGCAATGACCTCGTGGCATGTGACGATATGGGCCACGGCCTCGTCCGGATCATCGGTGATGAGGAAGAGATCGGGGTCTTCCGGACTGATATAGCCGTCGATGACGAGAGTCTGGCGAATCCAATCCACGAGGCCGGACCAGTACTCGGAACCCATGAGGACTATCGGATAGTTCGTCACCTTGCCGGTCTGCACCATGCAGAGGACCTCAAAGAACTCGTCCATGGTGCCAAAGCCACCGGGCAGGCAGATGAAGGCCTGGGAGTACTTGAGGAACATCGTCTTACGCGCGAAGAAGTAGCGGAAGTTGAGGCCCAAGTCGACGTAGGCGTTGAGCCCCTGCTCGTGCGGGAGCTCGATGCCCAGACCCACCGAGGTGCCGCCCGCCTCATGCGCGCCGCGGTTGGCGGCCTCCATGATGCCGGGGCCGCCGCCGGTGATCACGGCGTACTCGGCGCCCGCTAGCTGACGGCCGACCTCGACGCCGAGGTCGTAGTAGGTGTCACCCTCGTGCAGACGGGCGGAACCAAAGACGGTCACGGCCTTGGGCAGGCGGTAGAGCGCATCAAAGCCGGCGACGAACTCGCCTTGGATGCGCAGCACGCGCCACGGGTCCGCATGCATCCAGTCATGGTCTGCCCCAGATTCGAGGAGCCGTTGGTCGAAGGTGGAGTCCTGCTGTCCCTCGGTGCGCAGGAGCATGGGGCCGCGCAGGGTGCGGTCTTTCGTGACGTGGTTGAGCTCGGGTGCCATGTGGGTGTGAGTACTTTCTGAACGTTGAAGGTCTTAGGACGTGGTGAGGTAGGCCTTAAGCGCGCGGGCGACCTCACAGATCTGCGCGACAGGAACCTGCTCGTCTTTCTTGTGTGCAAAGCCCGGATCGCCCGCACCGAAATTGACGGCTGGGGTGCCCATCTCGGAGAAGCGTGCGACGTCGGTCCAGCCGAACTTCGCTCTGAAATTGCCGTCGACGGCGGCGAGCAGCGCCTGTGCCGCTGGCTGGCCCAGGCCCGGCAGAGCGGCACCCGCAGCGTCGTCGACCTCGACGGTGATGGTGCCCGGCGCGCCAGCCTCGCCGCCGTTGGCGCCCACTTCGAGTTCGAGGACGCCGAGCGCGTGGGCCATCGCCTCGTCGAGCGACCGGTCCGGCGCGAAGCGGAAATTGACGAACATCCACGCCTCGTCCGGAATGGTATTCGTTGCCACGCCCGACTCGAGGTGGACGATATTAAGTCCCTCGCGGTACTCGCATTCGTCGATGGTGACGGTGCGGGGCACATAGGAGGCCACGCGCTGCATGACCGGGGCCAGGGCGTGGGCGGCGTTGGAGCCGAGCCAGGCGCGCGCCGAGTGGGCGCGCGTGCCGTGGGCCGTCACACGTAGGCGGAGGGTGCCCTGGCAGCCCGCCTCGATCATCGCGCCGGAGGGCTCGCCCAACAGTGCCAGATCTCCAGCGAGCCATTCAGGATGGTCGCGCTGCAAGTGGCCCAGGCCATTGAACTCGGTGGCAACTTCCTCACCCTCGTAGGCGATGAGGGTCAAGTCATGGGCGAGCGAGGGGGCATCGGCAAGCTCGGCGAAGGCATGGAGGTAGACCGCCATGCCGGACTTCATGTCCACGGTGCCGCAGCCCCACATGACGGCATCCTCGCCAGAGCCTTCCATGTGGTGCGGGACGTTATCCGCGATGGGAACCGTGTCGATATGGCCGGCGAGTACGACGCGGGAGGTCAGCCCCCGGTTCGTGCGGGCACACACCGTGTTGCCGTAGCGCTCTACCTCAATGGGAGCCCGCAGCGCACGCAAAGCTTCCTCCACAGCGTCCGCGATCGCCTCCTCATGGTGCGAAGGGCTGGGGATATCCACCAGCGCGGCAGTGAGTTCGACGGGGTCAGCATGCAAATCTAGAGTCACAAGTGGCCATCGTACCGCCGTGACAGGCCACGCGCGCGCCGGTGTTAGGCTTTAATGCGTTCTACTTGAAGCCTATAGCGCGAAAGAATCTTCCTTATGAGCACCTCTCCAGCAGCGGGCAAGCGGCTGAAATCACGCCACCTCACCATGATGGGCCTGGGTTCTGCCGTCGGCGCCGGGCTCTTCCTCGGCGTCGGCGTGGGCATTCAGGCCTCCGGTACCTCGGTCCTTATTTCTTATGCCATCGCGGGCGGGCTCATCGCGCTCGTCATGGTCATGCTTGGCGAGATGGCCGCCGCACGTCCCTCGCTCGGCTCCTTTTCCACCTACGCGGGCCAAGCCTTTGGCAACTGGGCACGGTTTACGCTGGGCTGGCTCTACTGGTTCATGCTCATCATGGTCATGGGTTCGGAAATCACCGGCGCCTCCGCCATCATCGCGGGGTGGACCGGCTGGGCGCCGTGGGTCCCGGCGCTCATCGCGGTGACCCTCTTCGCCATCGTCAACTTCGCGGCTGTGCGTGGCTTTGGCGAATTCGAGTTCTGGTTCTCCACCATCAAGGTCGGCGTCATCATCGTGTTCATCGCCATCGGCCTGCTCATGGCGCTGGGCTGGTGGCCGAACACGGACACTGTCCACCTGTCCAACTTCACGGAAAACTTCCTACCCAACGGCGCGCCCGGTTTCGCCGCGGGCCTGCTCGCTGTCGCCTTCGCCTTCGGCGGCATCGAGCTTGTCACCATCGCCGCCGCCGAGTCCGAGGACCCCGCGCACAACGTGTCCACCGCCGTGCGCGCCGCCGTCTTCCGCATCATCGTCTTCTACGTCGGCTCCGTGGCCATCATCTCGCTGCTGCTGCCCTTCGACCGCATCCACGACGCGGACGTCGCCGCACAGTCGCCGTTCACGCTCGTCCTCGAGCAGGCCGGCCTGCCGGGCGCCGTCGGCGTCATGGAGGTCGTCATCGTCGTCGCCCTCCTGTCCTCGTTTAACGCACAGATCTACGCCACCTCCCGCCTCGTCTTCGACATGGCGCACGAGGGCAACGCGCACAAGCTCTTCCTCAAGACCTCCCGCACTGGTTCCCCCGTCAACGCCGTCATCCTCTCGATGATCTTCGCCTTTGCTTCGGTGGGCCTGCAGTACTGGAACCCGCCGGGACTGCTCGCCTTCCTCTTCAACGCCGTGGGCGGCTGCCTGCTCGTCATCTGGCTGTTTATCACCTGCTCTTACCTCAAGCTCCACCCGCAGCTCAAGGCCAATGGCGAGATCACCGCGCTGCGCGCGCCGGGCTTTCCCTACGTCCCGTGGCTGGTCATGCTCGCCATGGCAGCACTCATCGTGCTCATGGTCTTCGACCCGTCCGCGCGCGGCCAGGTCATCGCCGTACTCGTCCTGTCCGCCGCCCTCATCGTCCTCGCCGTGGTGCTTCCGGTGGGCAAGCGCGAGAAGCTTGTCCGTACCCCCTCTACCGCAGCCCCCGGTCAGGTGTGAGCCAGGTATCACTGACCTGAGATTCCCTTCATGGTCGGCTAGACTCCTGAAACAATATGCGCCGCGGCGCGGCGCTGCCCTACTAGACATTCACCTCACGAAAGTACTCTGACTTCTCATGACCTCAGCATCCGCCCGCGGACTGGCCACGCTCACTCACGACGGCACCGTCCTCGACGTTTGGTTCCCTGCTGTGTATACGGATAAGCCTGTGGACGCGACCGGCACCACCCGCCTGGAGCAGGCCCCGCAGCAGTTCGCTTCCCTCGTCGGCCCTGATGAGGAGCGTGGCGTCGCCCGCGTCGCCGTGGAGACGACCATCAAGGACCTGGACGAGGCTCCGGTGGACGCCTACGACGCGTACCTGCGCCTCCACCTGCTCTCTCACCGCGCGGTGAAGCCACACGGCCTCAACATGGATGGCATCTTCGGACTGCTCGCCAACGTCGTGTGGACCAATTACGGCCCCTGCGCCGTCGCCGACTTCCAGATGGTCCGCGGCCGCCTCGCCTCCCGTGGCCCCGTGGTCGTCTTCTCCGTCGACAAATTCCCGCGCATGGTCGACTATGTCGTGCCATCCGGCGTGCGCATCGGCGACGCGGACCGCGTGCGTCTGGGCGCCCACCTCGCTGAGGGCACCACCGTCATGCACGAAGGTTTCGTCAACTTCAACGCCGGCACGCTGGGAACCTCCATGGTCGAGGGTCGCATTTCCGCTGGCGTCGTCGTGGGTGACGGCTCCGACGTGGGCGGCGGCGCCTCCATCATGGGCACGCTGTCCGGTGGCGGCAAGGAAGTCATCTCCATCGGCGAGCGCTGCTTGCTCGGCGCGAACTCCGGCATCGGCATCTCCCTCGGCGATGACTGCGTCGTCGAGGCCGGCCTCTACGTCACCGCCGGCACCAAGATCGCCGTGCACGGCGCCGTCGCCACCGCCCTCGGCGTAGCCGACGGCGACACCGTCAAGGGCTCCCAGCTCTCCGGCGGCTCCGGCTTCCTCCTGCGCCGCAACTCCGTCACCGGCGCTGTCGAGGCCACCGAGTGGAAGGCCTCGGCCGTCAAGCTCAACGACGCGCTCCACAAGAACTAACGCGCTGTCGCTTTCGCCTCCACCCCGCACCGCATCCCGCGGCGCGGGGTGTCCGCGTTTTCCTGCGCATAGCCATGCCATTCGAACAGATCTACGTGAAATGTACGTAAACTCGTCCCCTCGTGTGGCCTCCGTCTCCTACACTTAGGCTTGTTCTTCTCGCACAGTTGCATCCACCCCGAGAAGACACCCATTCCCCGCCGTCTGTGACGGCCCACCTACTAGTGCAGGAGCTTGAATTATGTCGAACATTCTGGAAATCAAGGACAAGGTCCAGCGTTGGCTGATGGAGGACAAGAACACCGGCCAGGTGAGCCTGCTTCCGGACGGCTACCGGATCATCAACGGAAACGTCCCAGTCCACATCACCTTCGAAGAGCGCGATGGTGAGGATCCGTACGTCCTTATCCGTATCACTGCGCTGACCGTCTGGGACGCCCCGATGACCCCCGAATCGCAGGCGTGGCTGCTCGAGCACAATAACGACTACATCTTTGGTCGTTTCGCCATCCACACTGCGCACAACGACAAGCTTGACCGCGATGTCACGGCCGTCCTGGTCGAACACCTCATTCTGGGCGACACCGTCGACCCGGATGAATTCCTCAACGCCCTTTACACGGTCGCCATCGCGGGTGACAGCTTTGATGACGAGTTCATTGCACAGTTCGGTGGCGAACACTACATCGACGACTAAACGCCATGCTCTCCACCTCCACGCTCCTTACCCTGTCCGACTACGCACAAGCGGAGGCCAAGAAGCGCTCTGAGCCGGCCACGGCCTGGCACTTAGCCGCCGCGCTGCAGGACAAGTACCCGAAGCTATTCGCCGATATCTTTGGCGAGGGCGGTGCTGACCTGCTTCGCACGTCGGCCCACGCGTCCTTGTCCGCGCTCGACGTCTCCGTGCGTCGCCTCCAGGAGTCCGCTCCACCGCAGAAGGCCGAAACCTTCCGCTCCCTGCTGCGTCCCACGTCAACCGCCGAGGCCGCCACCGCCGCGCCCAACGCCACACCGGTCGCAGCAACGGACTCTTCATCGGACTCAGCGCCGAACGCGATGGCGACGCTGGACACGCCCGCCCCGACTGCGCAGTCCGGGGAACGCGCAACCGCTGAATCCACCGGCGCCGCAGGCGAGGCACGCACCGTCGAACAGGCCCACGCTGCGTCAGAAGATTCTGCTGGCCCACGCTCCCGGTTCTTAGACGCCGCAGAAGCCCGCGCAGTCCCCGAGTCGCAGACCGCCGCCATACGGCAGGCCTACGTCCAGGCAACCGGCGCGCCCGAGGTGCCCTGCGTCGTCGTAGTTCCGGAAGGCCGGCGCACCAGCGAGGTCGCCGACTACCTCGCAGCAATGGCCGAAGACGGCGTCTCGGTCAGCCGATTTAATCCCGATTTCCTCTTTAGCAAGGCGCTGAACTTCCGCTCCCTGCGCAAGGCCTTCGCAGGCATTGACGCCACACATATCGTCGTGCTCGATTGCGTCGAGACCATCTTGGGTCTCACCTCGCCCTATACGGCGACGGACGTCGCCGCTGCTGTCGATACCTTCCATGTGACCGCCACACCGCATCCGGTCCTCGTGCTGCCGCAGGCCGCGGTCGGCACCTTCGAGGAGCAGCATGCTGCGCTGGCTGATGCCGCCGTACGGGTCACGCTGCCGCCACTCACTAACGCCGAGGCCACGGAGCTCGTGCAGCAGGTTCTCATTGAAGAGGCAGCCGCCGCCCAGCTCACGGTCGACGAGGACGTTCGTCCCCTCATCACGGCCCCCGCCGCGCCTACGGACACCCTGCGCCAGCCTGCGGTGGGCATCAACCGCGCCCGCACGGCCATCCGCTCCGCGCAGTTGCGTGGGGCTCGGGCAGTGACCACCGCCGACGTTGATACGTTGACCTCCTCGGATAATCTGCGCGTCCGCTCTGCCGAGCTCATCGCCGCCCTCAAGAAGCAGGTCCACGGCCAGGACTACGCCTGCGAGGTCACCGCACGCCGCCTGGCGCTCACCCACCTCAACTGGGATCTCAACCCGCAGCGTCCCAACGGCGTCTTTCTCTTCGCCGGTCCCTCCGGCGTAGGTAAGACGCAGCTGGCCAAGGCCTTGTGCGAGGCACTCTATGATGACGCGCAGCGCCTCATCCGCCTCGATATGAGCGAGTACCACCAGGAATGGGCCATCTCCCGCCTCACGGGTCCGCAACCGGGCTATGTCGGCTCCACCGAGCCCGACTCTTGGCTCACCACCCGCGTGCGCAAGCAGCCGCACACGGTCCTCCTCCTCGACGAGATTGAGAAGGCACATCCCAAGGTCTGGAATACCTTCCTCCAGGTCTTCGATGCCGGCCGTCTCACGGACTCCCGCGGAGAGGTCGCGGATTTCTCCGACACGGTCATCATCATGACCTCTAACCTCGGCGCCACGAGCATGAACGTCAGCTCGCTGGGCTTTGGCGGCGGCACCCAGACCGACCTCGTGGAAGCTAGCCGCGAGCGCGTCCTCGGCGCCGTAAAGAAGTCCATGGCCCCGGAGCTCGTCAACCGCATGGATGCCATCATCCCGTTCCAGCCACTGGGGAAGGACACCATCCGCGCCATCGCGTTGCAGGAGATCGAGCGCATCACCGCACGTCTGGCCGGCCATGGTTACGCGCTTACGGTGACCGATGCCGCCGTGGACCTCATCGCGGACAGCGGCTACGAACCGGCCTTCGGCGCCCGCCACGTCCAACGCGCAGTGGAAAACCTGCTCCTGCTCCCCATGCCGGAACTTGAGCCAGGCTTTATCCTTGCTGATGCTGTCGACGGCAAGGTCGTGCTCGCGCACACCGCCTAGCCCCGCGGACCGGCACACCGCCCACTCCGGCGGCCCGCCGCTCCCCGTCGCCGGTGGGGTATGCTCCGCTGCCCCTGATGCGGACCGCGCCCCACCGCCGAACTAGCATGATGAGTGTGTCTGATACATCCTCCTCTACCCTCGGCCACGGTCTCAAGGTCCGCCACCTCACGATGATGGGGCTCGGCTCGACGATCGGCGCCGGACTCTTCCTCGGCACCGGCGTCGGCATCTCCGCCGCAGGCCCCGCCGTCCTTGTCGCCTATGTCATCGCTGGCTTCCTCGCTATCCTCGTCATGCAGATGCTCGGCGAAATGGGCACCGTCATCCCCGCCTCCGGCTCGTTCTCGGAGTACGCGGAACACGGTATCGGCCGCTGGGCCGGATTCACACAGGGCTGGATTTATTGGCTGGCCACCGTCGCCGTCCTCGGCGCAGAGATTACCGGCGCGGCCGGCTTCATCGGCGCATGGTTCGGCGTCACCCCCTGGATCCCCGCCGCCATCTGCGTCGCCATCTTCGGCATCATTAACCTGCTCCACGTCCGTAGCTTCGGCGAGTTCGAGTATTGGTTCGCGGCCATTAAGGTCATCGTCATCGTCGCCTTCCTCATCATCGGCGCGCTCCTCATCTTCGGCCTTCTGCCCGGCCACACCTTCATCGGCAGCGAGGTCTTCCTCGCGGACGGCTTCATGCCCAACGGCCTGGGCGGCGTCGCAGCGGCACTTCTCGCCGTGGCCTTTGCTTTCGGCGGCATCGAGGTCGTCGCCATCGCCTCCGCCGAATCCGAGGACCCTAAGCGCTCCCTGGTCAACGCCGTGCGCTCGACCATCCTGCGCATCTCCGTGTTCTACCTGGGCTCCGTCCTCGTCATCACCTTCCTCCTGCCCTACTCGTCCCTGGGCAACGCGAAGTCCGCCGCCGAGTCGCCCTTCACCATGGTCCTCGAACGCGCGGGCATCCCCGGCGCTGCCGGCTTCATGGAGGTCATCATCGTCCTAGCGCTGCTCTCCGCATTCAACGCGCAGATTTACGCGTCCTCGCGCATGATGCACTCGCTCGCCGCCCGCGGTGAGGCCCCCAAGTTCTTTACCAAGACCAACGCGAAAGGCGTGCCCACCAACGCCATCGCGTTGTCCGTGGCGCTCTCCGTGGTCATGGTCATCCTCAACTACGCCGACACCGGCTGGCTGCTCACCTTTATGCTCAACGCCGCAGGCGCCTCGCTGCTCATCGTGTGGGTCTTCATCGCGGTGAGCCAGCTGCGCCTGCGCCGCCAGCTTGAGACCATCCACCCCCTGCCCATCCGCATGTGGGCCTTCCCCTACCTCACGTGGTTCGCACTCGCTATCTTTGTAGCACTTGCCGTGCTCATGCTTTCCGATGCCTCCGCGCGCGTCCAACTCGTCTCCGCCGCCGCCATGTTCGCCGTCCTCACCGTTGCCGGCATCATCAATGCCAAGGTCCGTGGCATCTCCCCCACCGCGCGCCTGCCGCTGCCCGACACCGCCCATGCTTCCGATGCACCCCGCGTCTAGGACTCAGCCCTAAGCTCCCCGTCGCTCCCCGCGTTGACCCCAAGACGCACCCCATGCCCTAGACTCCCCGCGGAGTCCAGGGCACTCGTGTCTGTGCGCCCGGCGACGCCTTATTTCATGCGCAGCTTCCCGCGCTCACTCACCTCAAAGCCGTGGCCGTCGGCTGCCGTGACACTGAGATACGGCTCCTCGCCTGGTCCCTTGAAGGTCACGCGCACGCCCTCCACATCGGTTTGTGTGCCGGCCTTAATCTCGCGCACGCGCTTATAGTTGTCGCCGCCAAGCTCAGACGCCATCGTGTCATCACTGCCCACGTATCCGTAGCGGAACGTGCCATCCTCGGTACGCTCCACAAGGTTGGCCGGCGTTTGCCCCTCAGCGCCCTCGACCAAAGGCGCATCCATCTGGTTAATCATGCAGCGCACAGTGGCGCCTTCGTCCGCGATGGAGCAGTCACCCATGCCAAAGCGAATGCGATACTCGCCCGTGCCGATGCCACCCGCAAACGCGCCTGGGTGCAGCCACGTAAGGCCCGCCTCCTCTGCCTCGGCACGCAGCCTGTCCGACTCGGCCTTCGACGCCTCATAGTCGTCCGTGGGTTTCGTGTTCTCCGCCGACGCAGTACCATTCGCAGTGCTCGCCGCCGCGGCCGCAGAGGATTCCGCAGCCCGAGGCTGCGGCTGTGCCGTCGAGGTCACCACGATGACTTCCGGATCAGACGACGTGCACGCACTCAGGCCCGCCGCCGCGACGGTGATCAGGGACAGGGGAAGGAATAAGAAACGTCTCATGGCCCCAACGTTAGCGCGGCCCCCGACATCACCATGTAGAAACCCCGGCGCCGCAGTCTGAGCTGCGGCGCCGGGGACAGGAGACGGCCTAGGCGGGGTGGCTTTCCTCCACCACGCGCGGCGCCTTGGGCGTGGAACGGAAGGTCCACAACTTGTTGATGATGAAATTGATGGGCATCGCCACGATGATAGAGATGATGTTGGCCCAGTAGCTCTTGTTGCGTAGGCCTGAGGAGTCATCGAAGATTTCCGAGGACAGTGAAATGGGCGAAGTCGGATTGACTAACGCAATCATGACGACCTGCGAAACCACATAAGCGCCGATGCCGGTGAGCAGGAACGGAAAGAACCCGCGCCACCACGACACTTTGTCGACGGAGCTAAACGTCCACTTGCGGTTGAGCTGGTAATTCCACACGTTCGCGACAAAGAAGGCAATGAACGCGAAGATGTTGTACCAGCGCACGTTGAAGTCCGTGAAGGGGATCGCCAGCAGCGAGTCGTAGTAGTGAATACCCCAGACAGCCTCGAAGAACTTCTTCGCGACGACGAACATGACCGCGTTGACCACGGTGCCTGAGCCGCCCACGAGGCCGAATTTAATAAACTGCCCCAAGTTTGAGGCGAAGCGGCCGGCCGTAACTGACGTGCTCATGGCGGCGCCCTTCCTAGTGGTGGATTTTTCTATAACTGTCCTAGGGTACCCCGCCAGTCCCGCGAAATTGAAAAGCGACGCCGCTTGCCAGTGAACGGATCCCTCAACCACAGAGACGTCGCAACCAGCGCCAACGGCGTAGAAAAGTCGTAAAGCGCCAGTCCCTTATCCACCGGATACGTGTCATCTCCCACAATCGGCGAGCCAAGATAGTTCAGCAGCACGCGCAACTGGTGCGTATGCCCCGTCTCCGGCCGCAGCACCACCTCGTCACCGCGGCCTTCAAGCCACGTCCGCGTGCGCGTGCCCGCTGGATCCACGCGCACCTGGCGCTCGCCCCGCTCCTTGCGCATGCCCAGGTCCACGACGCCCGCCGCGCGCTCCAACGGTGAGGACACGAGCGCATGATATTCCTTGTGCACTTTCCGCCGCGCAAACAGCTCTTGGTACGCCCGACGCGTCGCCGGGTTACGCGAGCACACGACCACACCCGACGTGAGCCGGTCGAGCCGATGCAGCGGCACGATCTCGTCCTCACCATATTCCACGCGCAGCCGCGTTTGCACCGTCTCGCGCACAATTCGCCCATTCGACGTCGTGGGGAGAAAATGCGGCTTATCCACGACGATAAGGTCGCGGTCAGCGTAGAGCACCTCGTAGTGGAAAGGAATCGGCGGCTCCGGCGGCACCGCGGGGTGGTACCACGCCGGCACGGGCCGCTCCAGAATACGTCCCGCAGGCAGCCGCTCCCCCGGTGAAAACGGCGAATCGCCTGCCGATGCCGCCCAATAGGCAACGTCGGCAGGCACCCGGCCCACAAGGACCGTCTTGCGCGGCGAGATTCCCTCCCGCGCCGGCGGTCGCCAGGAGCCGACCGGAGAGTTAGGCCGCAAGGCGCGCGCACGCCGTGTCGACGCGCTCGTCCGTGCCATTCAGCCCCATGCGAATGAACTGCTCGCCCTCCGGGCCGTAGAAGTCGCCCGGGGCGACAAGGATTCCGCGCTCGGCCAGCCAGTCGACCGTGTCGCGGCAGTTTTCGCCACGGGTAGCCCACAGGTAGAGACCTGCCTCGGAATGCTCGATGCGGAAGCCCGCGTCCGTGAGCGCACGCACAAGCTTGGCGCGGCGCGCGGCATAGCGACCGCGCTGCAGCGCCTCTGAGTCGTCGTCCTCCAACGCTGCGACCATGGCCGCCTGGATGGGGCCCGGCGTGATAAGGCCGGCGTGCTTGCGCAGCTCGAGCAGCTCCGCGATAAGCGCAGCGTCGCCGGCGAAGAAGCCCGCGCGGTAGCTCGCCATATTCGCGGACTTTGACAGCGAATGCATGGCGATAAGGCCCGTGTTATCCCCGTCCGTCACGCGCGGATCGAGGATGGAGACCGGCTGCTTCTCATCGTCCCAGCCCAGACCGATGTAGCACTCGTCCGAAGCCACAATCGCGTTATTCGCGCGTGCCCACGCGACAACCTCACGCAGGTACTCGATGGTGAGCACCTCGCCCGTCGGATTCGACGGCGAGTTGATAAATGCCAGGCCAGCAGAGCCGAACTTCGCCGGGTCAGACTCGCGCACCGGCGTGGCCCCCGCGATGAGCGCGCCCACCTCGTAGGTCGGGTACGCCACCGGCGGGATGACGATGGTCTCGCCACGCAAGCCGAGCAGAGTAGGCAGCCAGGCGATGGCTTCCTTCGTGCCCACCACGGGCAGCGTCGCCGCCGGGGACTCGACCGCAATGTTGTAGCGTCGCGACAGCGCGTCGAAGATGGCCTGGCGCAGCTCCGGCGTGCCGGCAGTGGCCGGATAACCGGGAGCCTCTGCGGCAGCGGAGAGCGCCAGCTGCACGCCGGGCGCCACCGGGTCAACGGGGTTGCCCACCGAGAGGTCGACAATTCCGTCCGGGTGCGCCTGGGCCTTAGCCTTGGCTCCGGCCAGCGAGTTCCAAGGGAAATCCGGAAGTGTATTACCTAGCGGCGTGCGTGCCATCATTGTCCTCTCCCACGCAAGCGGTGATTACTTAGTCTTTCTGCTAGTCCTGGTTCTGTGGACCGAGGGCAGCAACGAGCGGAGCGTCGAAGTCCTGCGGGCCCAGCGCCGCGGCGCCGCCCGGGGAACCCAGAGAATCGAAGAACGCCGCGTTCGCGTCGTTGTAGTCGAGCCACTCGTCCGGCACGTCGTCTTCGTAGAAGATGGCCTCGACGGGGCACGCGGGCTCGCAGGCGCCGCAGTCCACGCACTCATCAGGGTGGATGTAGAGGGAACGCTTGCCCTCGTAGATGCAGTCGACCGGGCACTCCTCAACGCAGGCACGGTCCATCACGTCGACGCAAGGCTGCGCGATAGTGTACGTCATGGGTTTGAAATCACTTCCGAAAAATTGAGATTACGTCAGGGGGATGTGAACTTACCTAGTATGTCACTTCCCATTGAAGAAAGGCCACCCGCCCCCGGCTACTCCAGCCGCAAATAACAGGATGGTCGATAATGTGGCGGGCAACGCTTGCAGGCTGCCGATGCCCCCTGCTAGCGCCAGAGCCAAAAAGCCCAGCGTCCACACGATAAGGGGCACCGCGGCGACAAGCGTGCGGCGCGACCATAACAGCGCCGTGCGCGTGAGGACAAGGTTGAATCCAAATGCCACGGCGATGGTCACGGGGAACGGGATGGAGGTCTCCCCCAGCGGCAGACGCGCGCCGAGGTAAACCACCTCGAGGAGCAACGAGAAGATTGCACCGAGGCTCAGCCACACCAATCCCGTCACCGCCTCGCCCCGATCGAAATTCGTGCGAATCACCGGCTGCGCCTGCTCTCGGGCCTGCTGGGAAGGCTGCTCCGCCTGCGTGTTATTCATCGCTCGAGTCCTGCGAACAAACCTGCAGCGCCTTCTGCTGGCGCCGCCGCGGCGGTACCTGCCTGGCCCAGGTGATAGAACTCGGCGCGCAGCAACGGCATGACGAGCAGGTTCGACAATCCGAAGGCCACCGGCGCCACGGCCGGGTCGCCGATGCCCGCGAAGGCCGAGACCGGGTTCGTCCGCGACACCGTTCCGTCCGCCAGCCAGATCTGCGTCGGGTGGGCGGCCATGCCCGCGCGCTTGGCGGCGTACGCCGCGTCATCGAGCGGGTAGCGCACGAACGTCTCAGTCTCCGAGGCCTCGTTCGTGAAGTTATCGAGGTAGTCCCTGTCCGGCTTCTGCCAGCCCTCGGGCTCGGTGAGTGTGTCGAGGCCCGCGTAGTTCTGTGCGCGGTCGAAGACAGCCCACCACACGCGACGGTCTCCCGCCGCGGTGTGAACCGCCTTATGCACCGCGATGTGGTCCGGGTGGCCGTAGCCGCCGTCCGGACCGTAGGTCACGATAATGTGCGGGTCGAGCTCCGCAAACCGGCCATGCAGGTGCCCCGCCGCCTCCTCGACACGGTTGACCAGTGCACGCGGGTGCTCGTGCGCGGGTGAGCCTTCCATGCCCGAGTCGCGGAAGAAGCCAGCGCCGCCCACAAACTCGTGCTCGATGCCCAACGCCGCGACGGCGTCTTCGAGCTCGCGCACGCGCAAGCCTGCCAGCACGCCGTTGTCCACGACGCTCTGGTACGGCTCGCCGATGACTTCGCCCTCATCGCCCAGTGTGAGCGTGAGCAAGGTGACCGTCGCGCCACGGCGCGCCAGGTCCGCGAGCGTGCCGCCGGTAAAGAGGACCTCATCGTCCGGGTGCGCATGCACCGCGACCACGCGGAAGCCAGTCAAATCCGTCATTCTTTTCGTCCTTTGTCCTCGTTCGTGCCCTGTTTCGCGTCGTTGTCTTGGTCTGCGCCCTTATCGGCACCTCGCGCTGCTTCGCGGGTGGCCGTCGACGTCGCGGCCAGGTCCTTGTCCTCGGGCGTCCACTCGGGTGCCGTCGCGAGTCCCGCGCGCCATGCGTCCACTGTAGTCCCCGGTCCCACGATGCCCTCTCCCAGGGCGAGGAGCCGTGACTCGGCGAGCAGCGGAACAACCACGTGGCTGCGCGCCTGCCACTCCGCCAACGCGCGGGCGGCATCGGCAGCCTTCGTCTCCCCGCTCAGAATCGCCGCACGCGTCACCGCCGCGTCCGGCGGGCACACGCCGGACAGCTCGCCCGGGAAGGTCTCCGGAGTCTCGTCCTCGTCCCACAGATCGCCCAGCGACGTCGCGGTCTCCTCGCTCGTGCGCTCCGCCGCCGCGCTATCCTTTGCCGACGTGTCTGCCACAGAAGGCTCCGGCGAACCCGGCGTGGTCGACCCGGCTGGGTCAGCCGCGCTTGGTGCAGCTGACGACGTTGTCCCCACCGGGACCGGATCGCTCGCACAGACGTAGGAGCTGGCCACGCGGAGTGGATTCTCGTCCACAGTATCCCAGCTCAACACGGCATCGACCGTGCCCGAGGGCAACGACTCCGCCGCCAATGTGCGCATGCGGTCCGCAACCACCTTCGCGCTCACGCCGTGCAGGGCGAGCTGGTCGACGAGGATATTGGCCGCCGTAGCCGCCGTCGTATCGGAGGGATCGACGCCGATGTGCACGGGACGTCCCAAGGCGACGAGCTCTGCGACGTCGGGGTTGTCTGCCGCCTCGGACGAGGGGGCATCGGCAGCCTGGCCTGGGACATCGAGCGGCGCGGTGCGCCCGGTGGCCAACCGTGCAACCTGGCGGGCATCGATGAGCTCCGCGAGCTGCGCGCGAGCTTCCTCGGGCAGCGCGACATGCAAGCGCAACTGACGCGCGGTATCCACCGTCTCCGCGTCGACATCCGGCAGGAGCGAGAGCGCCTCGAGCGTGGTCTGCTCCGGCGTGAAGTCCGCGAAGCCAATCTGGCCGGAGCGCAGCATATTGATGGCCTGCTCCGCGTCGCGGACCGAGCGCAACATGATGACGTCGGTGCGCGCAGGGTCCTTGCCCCAGTAACGATCGTTGCGGTTGAGCGTAATGACCCCACGGGCGCGGTCCACGGTCGCGACGAGGTAGCGGCCCGCCGAGGCAGGAATATCGTCATGCAGGACCGTATCGAAGGCGACGTCACCGAGCAGGTGGGACGGCACGAGCCCGTGGAAGAGCCCCTGCCAGTTCGCGACGCGTTCGCGGAAGTCGACGGTGACGACGCGCCCGCCGTCGCTCGAGGCAATCGTCGAAATGGCTCGGTAGCCCGCCGGGTCCTGGACGCCGGCGGTGGTCACCATGCCGTGCCACAGGTAGCTGAAGTCTGCCGCGGAAATGGGCGTGCCGTCTGACCACTGCGCGGCGGAGGAAATCTTGTACCGCACGCGCTGCGCAACACCCCGCGGGGCCTCGACTTCCTCGGCGCTATCGAGCAGGTCTGTATCCATGACGCCGTTGCGGAACGCGGACGGCAGCACGAGGTCCGTGAGCTGCTGGACGAGCTCCTGATTATTCGCGGCGAGATGCGGATTGAGCCCGCCCACCAGCGGATCAACGCCGATGGAAACCGTGGTGCGCTCCGGCACGTCCGTCGCCGCGCGCGTGGTCGTGGGAGTCCCCGTGACGGTCGCGGCTTCCTCTTCATCGACAACCGGCGGCGGGCCGGGGTTGGCAGCACACGCACTCAACGCGCAGGCGCACACGAGCGCAGTCGCACCGCGCAGGAGGGGCTGGAGGAATCGCACCATGTCTCGTACTTTCTCCGCTTTTCTACGGTAATTCTGTCGAGCCTACTGTAGCGCCGTGCAGCGCACAGACGAACGCCGCCGCGTCCTCCTGCGTGAGAGCAGGCGGGCGCGGCGGCGCCGTGTGAAGCAGAATCTTACTTATTCAGCTGCTTTGCGCGCGACGCAGCGCGCTTACGGTCCGTCGCCGACAGCTCGACCTTGCGCACGCGCAGGACGTTCGGGGCAACCTCGACGCACTCGTCGCCGCCACAGAATTCCAGCGCCTCATCGAGGGACAAGGTGCGGGCCTTCTGCAGGGTCACCGTGGCATCCGCGGTAGCGGAACGCATGTTGGTGAGCTTCTTTTCCTTCGTAATGTTGATGTCCATATCCTCATCACGGTTGTTGGCGCCCACGACCATGCCCTCGTAGGCCTCCATGCCCGGCTCCACGAAGAAATCGCCGCGGTCTGCGAGCTGCTGCAGCGCGTACGCCGTGATCTGGCCGGAACGGTCAGCGACGAGCGAGCCGGTGGCACGCGACTTGATCTCGCCAGCCCAGACGTCCAGGCCATCCGAGATGGAGTTGGCGATACCCGCGCCGCGGGTCTCGGTGAGGAACTGGGTGCGGAAGCCGATGAGGCCACGGGCCGGAACACGGAAGGTCATGCGGACCCAGTCGCCCTCGCGGACGTCCATGGACTGCATCTGGCCCTTACGGGTGGCCAGCAACTGGGTGACGGCGCCCTGGTGCTCGGACGGGGTGTCGACCGTGAGCATCTCGTACGGCTCCATGGTCTTGCCATCGATGACCTGGGTAACGACCTGCGGCTTACCCACGGTGAGCTCGAAGCCCTCGCGGCGCATGTTCTCAATGAGAACGGACAGCGCCATCTCGCCGCGGCCCTGGACTTCCCAGGCATCCGGACGCTCGGTGGGCAGAACCTTGATGGAGACGTTACCGATGAGCTCCTGGTCGAGGCGGGCCTTGACCATACGAGCCGTGAGCTTGTCGCCGCCGCCCTGGCCGGCCATCGGCGAGGTGTTGACGCCGATGGTCATGGAGATGGCCGGCTCATCGATGTGGATCTTCGGCAAAGCAACCGGGTTGTCGACATCAGCGATGGTATCGCCAATCATGATCTCCGGGATACCGGAGATAGCGATGATGTCGCCCGCGATGGCCTCGGTATCCGGCTCTCGCTCGAAGCCGACGGTACGCAACAGCTCGGCAACCTTGACGTTCTTGACAACCTCGTTGCCGTCCTCGTCCCAGGAAATCCACGCGACCTGCTGGCCCTTCTTGATCTTGCCGGAGTAGATACGCAGCAGAGCAATACGGCCGAGGAAGTCAGAAGAGTCGAGGTTGGCGACGTGTGCCTGCAGCGGGCCGTCGACGGAAGCAGACGGCTCCGGCAGGACGTTGTAGATAACGTCGAAGAGCGGCTGGAGGTCTTCGCCCTCCGGGACATTGCCGTTGCCCGGGTTCTCGGTAGACGCAATGCCGGCACGACCGGAAGCGTACAGAACCGGCAGGTCGAGCAGTTCTTCCGCAGCGGCCTCGGCCTCCGGGTCGTCGAGACCCGCAGCGATTTCGAGCAGCAGGTCCTGGGACTCGGCAACGACTTCGTCGATACGTGCGTCCGGGCGGTCCGTCTTGTTCACACAAATGATGACGGGCAGCTTGGCTTCGAGAGCCTTGGTGAGCACGAAGCGGGTCTGCGGCAGCGGACCCTCGGACGCGTCAACAAGGAGGACAACGCCGTCGACCATGGAGATACCGCGCTCGACCTCGCCGCCGAAGTCGGCGTGACCCGGGGTGTCGATGACGTTGATGATGAGGTCGCCACCGTCCTTGCCCAGGCCCTTACGGTGGATGGCCGTGTTCTTCGCGAGAATGGTAATGCCGCGCTCGCGCTCCTGGTCATTGGAGTCCATGACGCGGTCCGTGTGCTCGCCGTGGTCACCGAAAGCGCCGGACTGCTCCAGCATGCCGTTGACGAGGGTGGTCTTACCGTGGTCAACGTGGGCGACGATGGCGACGTTGCGGAACTCGGTTTGGGTCACGAGGGGGATTCTCCTTTAAGAATCTGGGGGTGAAATTTCCCGCACCAGTGGCAGTTCCGCACCGCTTACCCTGGCAGCGACCTCAGAAGGCCTGCGGATAAGGGCGCTCATGTCCGTCAAGCGGGGCCCGAATGCCACCGCCGTCTGCACGGGGAAATTATGAACGGGTAAGAATCTTACCCCCAACACGGCAAAGACGCAGCATTAAGGACCACGACAGCCACCCCACAGCGACCAAGAGTGGGCATTCTCACCGCGAGCACACTCTCGCAGGAAACGACACACCCCATCCCAACACCGTCGCACACCCCAACCAAAAGTCACAGATCGGTAACAATTTCACAGGCGCCCCACAAAATCCAGCCTCATTAGTTGACCGAGAAACTCAAGTGACTATTGTGACTCATGTTGATTATTTGACAATAACTTAATGTTTGTTCAGCGGCGCGCCCTACGCTCTGCCCGACACGGATGGCTGGCTGGCCGTCCTCGTCGGTGCGGCGTAGCCCACGCCGCCGTCGGTGTATCTTCGTGCCTTCGCGCGGAGCGTGCCCGACTGCATTGTCTCCTATCCACAGAAGGAAACCCTTTACCCGTGAGCTCCTCGGTTACCGTCCTGCGCCGTGCCGCCGCTGCGTGCGTTGCCTCCGCGACGCTCGCTGCGACCGCCACCGCTGCGGCCATTGTGCCCGCCACTGCCGCCGCGCCGGACTTCTCCTCCGTCACCGGCCTGCCCGCGTCCTCCAACCCGCTCGACGGCCTAGGCCGCCCCACGCCGGAGACGCAGTCGCGCATTCACGCCTTCGTGGATCAGCCTTTCGTTCCGCAGGACCTCCGCAACGCCGTGCTCTCTGCGCTGGCGTTCAGCACCGGGGAGGGTGCCACCGGCGAGGGCGGCGTCCAGCTTGTCGACGGCGGCCCCGGCTTTACCCAGTTCTACTGGCCGACGGTCTCCGCGAACTGCATCGGCGGCCAGCAAGACGCCATGGGCTCCGCCATCGCCGTGCCCGGCCCCACGGACATCCCGGCGCCTGGCGCTGGCCCCGGCGAGATGGTCTTCCTCTTTACCGCACTGGGTACGCAGACCGCCGCCCCCAACCAGGGCGCCATGAGGGTCCAGTGGTTCAACATCGATAATTTCGCATTCGGCGAAACCCCGCTCACCAACCACGGCATCAACCCGGACGGCCCCACGACGGTTTCCGGCCGCGCGCAGACCGGCACCGGCACCGTCGTCGCCGTGCTCTCCGGCGCCGTGAACACCGCCGAGTCGCGCTGCACCTTCGCCCCCACCGCCGCCATCATCGAGGCCAAGTAATGCACGCGCCGAAGCTGGAGACCTTCCGCCTCGCTGACCACATCAACGTCGATCCCAAGGGCATCGACCGCACCGTCGACGCGTACGAGCGCCACGAGTTCGGCCTCTACATGGCCCGCGGCGCCAACCACCCGCGCTTCGGCTACCTGGAGTCTTGGCTACTTCCGGGCCTAGGTCTGCGTGTCAACAAGTTCCATGAGCGGGCGGGCGGCCACTTTTACCAGGACTTCTACATCGACGTCGCCAGCATTGAGCTTTCCGATGCCGCCTGGACCACCCGCGACCTCTACATCGACCTTCTCTCCACGACCGGCTCCCCTATCACCGTCGATGACATCGACGAGCTCTCGCAGGCCACCGCACAGGGGCTCATCTCCGCCGAGGACGCCGAGTTCGCCATCGACGCCACTCTGCGCGCCGTCGACGGGATTACCCGCCACAACGACAACGTCATTGACTGGCTCACGGCCATTGGCTACCCACTCACGTGGGCGGAGCATGTCGAACTCGTGCCGGAAGGCTAGCCAACCAGTAAGATTGGCGCGTCAATCCCCTCCCTAGCGCAAAGGATTTCTTCATGGCCGGTGGACTCTTCGCCCTTCTCGATGACATCGCGCTCATCGCCCGCTCCGCCGCGGCGAGCGTCGATGACGTTGCAACACTCGCTGGAAGAACCTCTATCAAGGCAGCCGGAGTTGTCATCGATGACGCCGCTGTCGCCCCGCAGTACGTCCAAGGCGTCCAGCCCGCGCGCGAGCTGCCCATGATCTGGCGCATCACGAAGGGCTCGCTGCGCAATAAGCTGGTCATCATCCTGCCCATCGCGCTCATCCTGTCCTGGATCGCGCCGTGGGCGCTTACTCCCATCCTCATGGCCGGCGGCACGTACCTGTGCTTCGAGGGCGCGGAGAAGGTCATCCACTTCTTCAAGCGCGATGAACACCACGAGGATGCCGCTCCCACGAGCGAGTCTCCCAAGGAGGCCGAGGACCGCTTGGTCTCCTCTGCCATCACCACGGACCTCATTCTGTCCGCGGAAATCATGGTGATCTCCCTCAACGCCGTTATAGAGGAGACGTTCTGGCTGCGCCTGGGCACGCTCATCGCCGTCGCTATCCTCATCACTCTCGGCGTCTACGGCGTCGTCGGCCTCCTCGTGAAGATGGATGACATGGGCATCGGACTGCTCAAGCGCCGCAACGGCAAGTCTCCGCTGGGCACTGCCCTCGTCAAGGGCATGCCCATCGCCCTCAACATCATCTCCGTCATCGGTACCTTCGCCATGCTCTGGGTCGGCGGCCACATCGTCATCAACGGTCTCCACGAATTCGGCGCGCACGAGCTCCACAACCTCATCGAGCGCGCGGCAGCGATCACCTCAAACGGAGCCCTGCAATGGCTCATCGACACCGGCATCTCGCTCGTGTTCGGTTTCCTCCTAGGCCTCGTGGTGGTCTCCATCATCACCTTCGCCAAGCGTTCGGCTGGTTCTACCGCGCGTTCATAAATTCCTCCTCGAGCAGTTGCTTTTCTTCTTCCACCCACGCCGGCAATGGTCCTTCTAGCTCCGGCGCGACCGGCGTTCCCGGCGGGTGGTACCAGCCCTTGGGTGGCACCCAGTAAATCGTTCCGCGCCTTCTTAAGAACCCGCGACCATCCACCTCGTTGACGGCGTTGTGATACTGGCACGCAATCGTGAGATCCTCCGGGCTCGTCTCCCCTCCGTTGCGCCAGGCTTCCAGGTGGTGCACCTGGCAATCGTGCGCACCCTTCGAACAGCCCGGCCAGGGGCAGACGGGATTCTCACCCATGGCCATCAGCCGCTGCTTCGTGGAGGCAAACCGCGAAATCCGGTGCAGATTCACCGGCCCGTACACCGGGTGCAACA
>NZ_KQ961705.1:0-1481 GCF_001563605.1 Corynebacterium sp. CMW7794 | reverse complement strand
GGGTTAAGGGACAGAATGTGTGTCCGGATGTGCGTCGGTAGCTAGTTTGACCAGTCGCAACGAAGATTCCGCTCTAGGCGGTGAGGTGCAGCGCGGGGTCTGGGCTCGAAATCCACGTATCTGGCTGAGAATGTGGTACCCGATGGGGTAGGCAGCAAACTAACCCGCGTGGTTAATCAACACATCACGTGCCCCGTGTGCCTGGGGCCAGTAAAGAAAAATGGCACAACGTCCGCAGGCAAGACTCGTTGGCGCTGCAAGGACCGTTCATGCGGCCACAGCTTCACCAATACCAACGATGACCCCATCCAGACTGCCAGGTTCCGGATGTTCTACGAGTGGTTCTTGTCTTCATCAACCCTGTCGTCAATCGCCGCAGAGCACGGCTATAGCCGCCGGCAACTCACCCGGTGGTTCGAAAACTTCTGGCTCGTCCACGTTCCCGACAACACCGACCCCAATCGCATCTATGACCAGCTATTTGTCGACGGAACCTACTTCGGCCACCAGAACTGCCTACTGGTGGCATCAACGAAAGCCCACGTCGTGGCCTGGCATTGGTGCCGCCAAGAAGACACGTTCAACTACAACCGTCTCTTCGACAAGGTCGGGCATGCCCCACTGGTGGTCACCACCGATGGACACCAAGGCTCGCTAGAAGCCATCAAAACAACCTGGTCACAAGCACACATCCAACGCTGCCTCGTCCACGTCAAACGCAACATTCAACGCTACGTCGGCTTGTACCCCGTGCTGCCATCTGGCAAAGCACTGCGCGGCCTATCGTTGTCACTGCTGCGGGTAAGCAACCTGGATCAGGCCGCAGAATGGACCGCGAAGCTGCAGCAATTCCACGACGTGTACGGCAAGTGGCTCAGTGAGAAGACCTACATCAAAGACCTCAAACCGGAAGAGATTCCAAAGAAATTCCGTCGAAACAAGAAGTTCTTCTACACGCATTCCCGACACCGCAGTGCCTACGAACTGCTCGCCAAACTGGAACGGAACAAGCACCTATTTACGTTTCTGACCAGTCAGGAAGACGCAGTCGAAGGACAACTCGCTCGTGATACCAACACCCTGGAAGGCGGCATAAACGCCGGAGTAAAAGCCCTTGCCAGGTACCACCGAGGAATGCCAGAAGAGCACCAACGCACTGCCGTGGACTGGTGGCTGCATCTGCACACGCAATATCCCGGTGACCCTATTGAGATTGCCCGAAGTCAAAAATGGGGACGCAGCGCACTCGCCAAAGTACAAGCTGCGTCCACGAACAACACGACTAACGACCTCGACGGCGCACCAGCACGGTACGACACCGGAATCGAAAGCACGCACACCAACGATATCGGTATCCGCAAAGGCTCCATGCGCTAACCGCTAAACCCCCAGACCAAACCCCTAAACCGCGGGGCGGCAGACACACAAAATGTCCCACCCCGCGACACGCCGGCCTAGACACTCATTTTGTCCCTTAACCC
>NZ_KQ961704.1:0-14152 GCF_001563605.1 Corynebacterium sp. CMW7794 | reverse complement strand
GCACATCCGGACACACATTCTGTCCCTTAACCCGAAAATTGTCCCTTACGACGACACGCCGCAGATCCCACACATTTGTTCCTTGAGCCCGATAAAAGCCGCCTACCCAGTACTTGCTGGGGAGACGGCTTGTGGTTGTGGTTAGACGGTTCTACTGTCGGCCTTTCCTCATGCGCGACCAGGCTGCTGCGACAACCAGGCCAACGCACGCGATGGCGAGGTAACCCCACATGTGATCGGCGCTGGTCTGAATGGTCTTTGGCGGAGCAGGAGTGTTCTCTGCGGTTAGGACGCTTTCTGTGTCGCGACCAGAGGTGACACCGTCAATCCAGTCGGCGGTGCCTGCGAGGGTAGTGATTGCCGCACTGGGGGAGGGCAGGTCGGGATCGCCATTGGAAGTTTGGGCGGTAGCGAGCCCGGCGAGCTTTCCATCGACGAAGAATGGTCCGCCGGAGTCGCCGCCCTGCATACCTGCGCCAGATACGGAATGTGCGTCCAGGATGGCGCTTTCGATCATCGGCATCATGGCAGCGTCGGCAGGGATGCTTTCGGTTCCAGCAGGGATCGACTCGGTTTGGGAATCATCTGGCTTAACTGCGTCTGGCTTAGCTGCATTTGGCATTGCTGTACCTGGCATGACGGCATCTGGCTGCATTTCCATTGATTCCATGGCACCGCCTGGAATAGCCTCACCTGGAGTAGCTTCACCAGGCGCAGCCTCGCCTGGAGTTCCTTCAGAGGGGCCTCCGCCCAGCAGCTCATTGACGACCATCTTGGTCATCGGAAGCTGTCCGGATCGGGCCATCGATGAGCTGTTGCTCCAACCGTAAAGAGTTCCCGTCTGCCCAGGTGCCGGGATATCGCGGGAAACCTTCGCCGGAGTTGCGTCAGTGACCTTCTCGGTCAAGTGAAGTAATCCTGCATCGGACACTGGAGACAGTGCCCAAGAATCGGCATCGTAGACCTTCCCGCCGATGCGGGCCTGGGTTCCTTCGTTGTTCACAGACTCCAGGCAGTGGCGTGCTGTGAGCACCCACTGATCTGCAACCAGCGCTCCAGTGCAGTCACCAAAATTTCCGATTTTGCCAATCCTTAGCTCGGCCACAGAACCGCTTTCAGCATTTGCAGGTGCGGGTTCGCCGTTTTCCAATGCAAGAGCCGGGCCGGCAGATAGAAGCAGGGTGCTGCTAACAAGTGCTGCGATGGAAAAAGATGTTTTCTTCACGGTTATTTCCCTTTCCCAGAAGGAACAATGGCCTTGATCGCGGTGGCAACGAGCTTTTCAGCAGGGCCCTGTCCCACAAACTTCTTCCAGAGACTTGCGATGACGAGGAAGAATACGATGAATCCTGCTGCGGACAACGTGGAATGCAAAGCCACATTCTGCTGCCAATAAAACGCGGTGAGAACGTGCAGGATGTAAATGGTCAGCGACATTGTTCCCATGGCCGCGAACGGGTAAACCGCGGTCGCAAAGCGGTCGCCTACGAACAGGCACACATGCAGCACAATAGCGGCAACGGCGACGGAGAGAATGATTTCGCCGAAGACACCGGTGTGGCCGGTAAAACGGAGCCAGCCAGCAATCTCGGGATCAAATCGGAAGTACATGCCGACGGCTGTGATGACAACGCTGACAGTGGTAACAATCCCACTCAACCGAGTATTAGCGCTGGTCTCGGAGGTAGAAGTGCCTTGCAGACGACCACGTAGGTAGACGTCGTAAAGCAGCATGCCGCCGATGAAATATGCGATCCACGCCAGTAGCGGATAAATCTGTGGCAGCGTCATGGGCGCGTACTTAATTGTTGCGGCGATAGTCGCGGCGATGAAGAAGCCGACTCGCCACCAGGTTCCGAGTGCTGGCATCCAGGAAACCAACATCATTACCAGACCCATGACAACGAGGACTACTTGAATTTCTCCACCGACCGGCAACAAGGCCAGGCCGATGAGAATAATCAGAGCGCCGCGAGTGATGAGGCGCAAGAAAGTGGTGCTGCTGTAATTGCGCCCGATAATCATCATGGTGGCGCCGGCAATGATGGCGAACAATGATGAAGGCAGACCGGAGAGCACAATCTTTGTGCTCCAAAGCAGTGAGGCCATATGGACAATGATCATGCCGATGATGGCGAGTGAGCGCGCTATATCAAGCCCCACAATTCGTGAAGGTTTATTCACCCCAGATTTCTCCTTTGCTACAACTGAACGGGAGGTGTTCTTTGGTAAGAAGTACTCCCTATAACCGTCTTAATAAAAACGATTTCCTAGTTGTAGCAACCGAATCTGACAATACGTTAAGTGACGACGTGTAAAACACAGTGATTTGTCTGTATTTTTTCTGGCCTGACTTTCACAATGTGGTTTAGTCCGCGATTCTCGGCTCAGTCTTCAAGGATTGTGGTGATGAGGTTCGTGGCTTCTTCGTTGGTGTCGGGTGGAATGTCGTAGCGGTGTGTGCCGGTATCAACGGTGGCGTGGCGCAGACGCCTTTTCTGGGGAATCCGATGGACAGTTAGCGGCGCGCCTCGATGGCGTCGATGACCTCGAGGAACTCCTCCGGCACCGTCTCGCGTGCGTGGTCGACGAAGCGCTGTGGCACCTCGAAGAACTGCTCCGCGACCGCGCCGGTGATAGCGCCCATGGTGTCTGCGTCGCCGCGCAGGTAAATCGTGTTGCGAATGGCGGACTCGAAGTCGTCCGCCTCGAGGAAAGCGATAAGGGATTCGGGGACGGTCTTCTGGCAGGAATCTTCGAAGCCATACCCGGCCGCGCGCAGACTGGCGCACGTCCGGGTGAGGTCATAACCGTAGGCTCGCGAGATGTACTCGCGAATCTCTGCCGCTGGTGAGCCGGTGCGGGCAAGGTAGCCGGCCGCCGCGGTGGCCTGCGCGCCCTTGATGCCTTCCTCGTGGTTGTGAGTGACGGACGCAGTGATGCGTGCGAGGTCCTCGGCTTCCTCGAGGCTCCGCGCATAATCGATGACGGCGGAGACGCGCATGGCGGACCCGTTGCCCCACGAGTTATACGGCTCGCGCTTGCCGGAGCGCAGCCACTCGCTGAAGCTACCGCCATAGGCACCTTTCGGCGTGGGGTACTTTGCGCCGTAACGATGGAAGGCATCGATAAGCGCCTCGGCGAGCGCTGCCTCATCGGAGCCTGCCTCGAGCAATGCTGCACCCACGGCAACCGTGAGGATGGAGTCGTCCGTAAAGCTGGAATCCGACGGGAAGAGCTCGAAGTCATACGTGCTCACGGGGTTGAACTCGTAGTCGCTGCCTGCAATGTCTCCAATAATTGCGCCAATCATAGGGGCCTCCTTGAAGCTAGGGAATAGGGGAGTGTGCGGGAAGCGTGGCTGGAAAGGCCGTCACGCGCACTGTGCCCTTTCATATTATTGCGAGGCGCGACATGGGGCGTGGGCATTCGAAGGGGTGTTCGTATTAGAAAGCTCGGCGCGCACATTCGTTCTCGGTATGGAAGTGGAATGCCGCTAGACCCAACAGATAGTGTCCGCGCGCTTCCCGATGCCCCATGCCAGCGCAACGCCGTCTACCCCAGCGTCAAGGTACACGACGTAGGAGTTATGAGTTTGCGGCGCCGCGCTCGCAGGCCACAGCGCGTAGTCTACGTCGCTCCCGCCCAGTGACCATTCCGTGTGCTTGCCGTCATCGAGAACTTCGTCAAACCTGCGACGCAGATGAATAACCAGAATTTCCAGGAAATTGTCCTCCTCGACGGCGAAGAGCCGCTCACCGGGGCGATGCCTAGCGAAGAGGAAATCGCGTGTGGCCATGAGCGCCCCGTGTGCGCGCGATCCGTCCGGATCCGCGTTGCGCAGCACAGCAGCTAGACGCTCTGATTCAAGGTCGACGGTTGCTGGCATACATGCTCCGTTTCGGGTGGGGTTACCGCGCATGGTAGCCGGCATGAGATGGATATCTTCTCATGGCGCAGTTGCTTGATGTCTTCTTTCTCGCTTGTTCCGGGGATGCTTGTGTAACAGCGCTATGCCACCACCGCCAACCCATGCGTCACCAAAATCTTCGCAATCATCGCGGCGGGGTAGACGAGCGCATAGCCGAGGGACACGCGGGGGTCGGTATTCGTGCGGGTGTTGGCGAAGGCGAGGACGGCGGGCTGGGTTTGCGCGCCGGCGAGCACGCCGGAGGTCTTCGTGGCTCCCATGTGGAGCACGCGGCGCATGAGTAGCACGACGCCTACGGCGACGGTGAGCGTGACGGCCGCGCCGAGCAGCAGGATCTTCCACCACGCGCCGCCGGTAAAAGCACCGGCGATCTGGCCGCCGGCGTTCGTGCCGGCTTGGGCGAGGAACATGAGGAGGCCGAACTCGGCAAGCACGGTGTTCGCGGAGTGAGGAAGTGCCGTGGGCAAGGAACCCACGCGCCCCACGCGCGCCATGATTAGCGCGACGATGAGCACGCCTGCGGCCGCGCCCAAGCTAAACGAACCGCCGCCGGGCATGGGGATGGAAAGCTCACCCAGGCCCACGCCGACCGCCATGCCCAGGCCAAGCGAGATGGGATTGATGTCAGTGAGACCCTTGGAGGAGTCACCGAGGAACGCGGAGATTTCCTCCAAAGAGTCCGCGGGGCCGACGACACGAACGCGGTCGCCGAGTTCGACGACGAAGTCGGGGATGGCTACCTGGTCCTCGTCGGCGCGACGGATGCGCGAGATACGCGCGCCCCAGCGGTCCGCGAGGGTGTCGTTGAGCTGCGCGATGGTCTGGCCCGCATGGATATGACGGGAAATCGTAATGCGTCGGAAGTCCAAATCATGACGGTCCTCGTTGAGAATCTGTGGCGACTCGCGGCCGAAGGCCTCGGTGACGACGTGGAGGTATTCGGGCGAGCCGACGATGCTTACCACGTCGCCGGGATAGAGCACGTCAAAGTACTTCGGGATGATGATGTCATTCTGGCTTACCCGCCGCAGGCGCGTGACCTGCACTTCGTTGTGACCGGTCTCGAGTATCTCACCCACCGGGACGCCGCCGTCGCGCGTGATCTGGACGTGCACGAGCGTGACCGGGCTCGTCGTATCGTCGTCCTCACCGGCCTTGCGCAGCACGAGCGTCGTTGCCGCGAGCATGCCGATGACCCCGAAGAGATAGGCCACCGCATAGCCCACCGTCGCCGCACCACCGTTGCCCGTTGCTTCCGATGCCGCCGCCAGCGCCGGCGTGTTCGTAATGGCGCCTGCAAAGGTGCCCGCGATGGTCGCAGCGTCGAGCCCGAAGGCGTAGCGCCCCAAGGCCCAGGCGACGACGGCCGCGGCGAGGAAGACGCCGATCATCGCGCAGATGGGCCCACCCGCGCTGCGCAGCGATTGGAAGAACGTCACGCCCGAGTTATTGCCAATGCCAAACGCGAAGAGCACAAGGCCCAGCGTGCCGAGTACCGGCGGGAGGACGATCTCCACGCCGGAGGCCGCGCCCGCCGCCGAGACCGCGATGGCGAGGAAGAGCACCGCCGCCGCACCCAGGCTGATGCTGCGGACCTTGATGCTGCCCAACGCCATCCCAATGCCGATGAGCAGTGCGACAAGCAACACGGGCTGTTCAGCCAGCAAGGAAATTACAGAGGTCACGACGGCACTTTCTCCCTACACAAGGTAAGGCGGGAATCGGGGTGTTCAAACGACCCATATCCTAACCCAGGCGACGCTGCGGGGGAGGGGGCATCGGAAAGCGGGGGCTACCGGGGCACGACGAGCTCGAGCACGTCCACGCTGTGCGCGAGGTCAAGGTACGTCGTCGGCTCGTCGAGGAAGATGATGTCCGTGTCCTGCGCCAACACCATGGAGATCCACACGCGCTGGCGCTGTCCGCCGGAGAGCGGATCCACGGGGCGCTCGCGCGTGAGCTCCATGGCGTGTTCGACGGCCTCCGAATGCGACGACGACCACTGCTGCAGCCACGTCTGGTGCGGGTGCCGCCTGCGCGCGACCAAGTTCTCGACCGTCACACCTGGCGGCGTTATCGGCGCCTGCGGCAGCATGGAAATCTTCTGCGTCTCGCTGGCTGCAGAGCCCCTGGGCGAGGCCGACTCAGATGTGGTTGTGGGCGCCGTCGACGCGACCAACTTCGCGCTCGACAAGCTCGTGCCGCAGCTCGAGGAGGTCGCTCCGGAGGCCTAACCCCGCGCCCTGCACCGAGCAAGGCGCGGAGCTTCGGCGTGAAATGACCACAACGCCCGAATAGGAACCGAAAACTTCGATTTTTCGGTCCTTATTCGGGCGTTGTGGCTAACGCATGGCTAGAAGAAGCGGTTGTACAGGCCGTGGAGCGGCTTGGGCAGCCAGCTCGGTGCGCGGTCGCCCTCTCGGACGGTCGTGGCGGCGTAGCCCACGCCAAGCGCCGCGAGCAGTGCTGCGAGCGTGCCCACGACCGCCGCGACGATGCCGCCCGTCGACGAGCCGCACTTCTCGCTCGATCCCTGCGCCGAGCCCTTGCCTGAGCCGTCGCACGTGTCGGCCTTCGGGTCGACCTCGGCGGGCACGACCTCGTCGCTGGGCTTGGCTGCTGGCGTCACGGTCGTCGTGATGGTTGTCGGCACGGGCTCGACCTTCGTCGAGGTCACGATCTCAGGGGTCGGGCCTTCCTTGGTCGACGTGACGACCTTGGTGACCTGAGCCGTCGTGGTCACGGTCGTCTCCACCGGCTCGTGCGGCGCAGACGACGGGGCCGGCTCAGCAGGCTCGGAGGAGGGCGCGGGCTCTGACGGCGCCGAAGACGGGGCGGACGTGGGGGACGAAGGGGAGGAGGGGGCATCGGAAAGCTCGGCGCGGTCGTTGTTGGTGAGCGAGACCTTGTCGACGACCGACGGGTCGTTGGCGTTGTACGTGGTGAAGGTGAGCTTGTCGCCGGTGACGTCGACCTTCATATAATCCTCGGTGTAGTCCTGACGCCACAGGGCGGTGGAGGGATGCTGGAGGGACTTATCGATGGTCTCGAAGCGGGCCTTGGGGTACTTCTTGCCGTCCTCGCCCTGGAAGTCGTAGTACTTGCCGCCGCCAGCGGTGGTCGTGGTGAGGTAGAGAACCTCGCCGTCATTGGGTTCGAGCACGTCGCCGCGCTTGGCCTCGGCCTCGACCGGGGTGAGGCCGTTCATGAGGTGCGTGCGGGTGTAGATGTGGTCGTGGCCGCCGAGGACGGCGTCGACGTCGAGCTCGCTCATGACGGGGGCGAGCTGCTCGCGCAGGCGGGTGACGTCCGCGTCCGTGTAGTGGGTGCCCTGGGAGAAGAAGGAGTGGTGCATGCCCACGAGGACCCAGTCGTTGGACTTGCCGCGCTCGGCGATGGTCTTGCGCAGGAACTCCTCGTGGCGGGCGATGTCCTTCTCGGAGCTAGCGTTCGTGTCGAGGCCGATGAAGAGCACGTTGTTGCGCTCGAAGTAGAAGTCGCGGATGTCCTCTTCTTGGTTGGGGTTGAGGAAGTGCTCGTCGTAGTGCTTGAGCTCCGCCGGGGAGGCGTAGAGCTCGTGGTTGCCGGGCAGCGCGTTGGTGGGCACGCGGCGAATCTCGGGCGCGGAGAAGTAGCCGTCATACTGAGCGACGGGCGCGCCCCAGCCCTCGACCTGGTCTCCCAGGGACCAGATCATTTCGGCGTCGGGCACGTCTGCGACGGCGTTGCCGATGGTGTTTTGCCACTGCGCGGTCTGTTCCTTGATGTCCGTGCCCACGCCGATTTGGGCGTCGGTGACGGTGATAAACGACCAGTCCTCGCCGAAGCTGCCGGTGGTGTAGTCCTGCGGCTCGGACCAGCCGCCCTCGTCGGAACCCACGCGGTAGGAGTACGTGGTGTTCTCCTTGAGCCCCGTGGCTGTGGCGTAATTCGACTTGTAGAGCAGTGCGCCGGCGTTCTTCTCCTGTGCGTCGAAAGTCTGTGTGCCGTCGGGACCGGTGACTTCGAGCTTCTCCGCAGCCCCGTGGGCGTTGGTGCGCCACGAGACGATGGCTTGGGTCTCATCCGCGCCGGGTTGGAGGAGGGTGCGGAAGATGGGGTTGGAGGCGGCGGTGGCTGGCGCGGGCACCACGACCGTGGAGGTTGCGGTAGCGAGGGCGAGCGCGACGGCGGCAAGGGACTTTTGAGACATGCGGATTAGCTCACCACGCCCACATGAACGCGGAGTTAATGCTATGAAAACAGTTTCTCCAATTAACTACCTTCGGGGGTATTCGCGGTTGAAGGGGCTGTTGGTGCTGCTTAGCGTTTCTGTTCATGTCTTCCATCTCTCGTCGAAAAGCGTTGCAGTACGGTGCGCTCGGGGCTGGCGTGCTGGGCGCGGCGGCCGCCGGTGTGGCTGGCGCGCAGCAAGGTACCCGTCTGTCGCCCCTGGATGCTTATAACCAATCCACCGGTTCTTCTTTGCCGTTCCTCCACGGCGTGGCCTCGGGCGATCCCCTTCCGAACTCCGTGGTGCTGTGGACGCGCGTGACGCCGGACCGCGACGCGCTGCCAGGCTCGGGCTTGGGCGCCGATGTCGATGTCGAGTGGGAGGTCTCTGAGGACCGCTCGTTTGGCTCGCTGGTGGCGTCCGGTGCGGCGACCGCGACCGTGGCGGAGGACCACACGGTCCACGTCGAGCCCTTTGGGCTGGAGCCGGGGACGGAGTATTTCTATCGCTTTCGGGTGACCTCCGGCGATCATTCCGGAGCCGAGTCCCCCGTGGGACGCACGAAGACCGCTCCTTCCTTTAACGCCACCCCAGAGTCGCTCACCTTCGCCGTGGCCTCGTGTGCGAACTGGGAATCCGGTTTCTTCTCGGCGTACCGCGACATGGCGGAGCGTGGCCAGGCGGGCGAGCTCGACTTCGTGGCCTTCCTCGGCGACTATATCTATGAGTACGGCACGGGGGAGTACCACGGAAAATCTGGCGTGGCCCGTCCGCACTATCCGTCGTGGGAAATCGTCACCCTCGAGGACTACCGCATGCGCTACGGCCGCTACCGCACGGACGCGAACCTCCAGGCCGCACACGCCTCCGCTCCGTGGGTCGTGACGTGGGACGACCACGAGTCCGCCAACGACGCGTTTAACACGGGCGCGCAGAACCACACCGACGGCTACGCCGAAGGCCAGTGGGACTGGCGCTACAACCAGGCGCTGCAGGCGTATTACGAGTGGATGCCGCTGCGTCGCCCCAAGCTTTCGGAGGAAGGCCACCTCTACCGCAGCCTTCGCTTTGGCACGCTCATGGAGCTCACCATGATGGACCTGCGTAGCTACCGCGACGCGGAGACGACCGCCGCGAACTACGCGAACCCCGAGCGCACCATGCTCGGCAGTGAGCAGTACGCGTGGCTCCAGGACACCATCTCCCTGTCCGAGGCGACGTGGATGGTCATGGGCAACTCCGTCATGATCGCCCCCATGCGCATCCTCACCATCCCCGGCAACGACGAAGCCAACGAGGCCCTGCGCAACGCCAAGGGCACGACCACCGGCTTTGCCATGAACGCAGACCAGTGGGACGGTTTCACCGCGGACCGCGACCGCCTCCTCAAGCTCCTCGCGGAGCGCGAGGGCAACTCCTTCTTCATCACCGGCGACATCCACAGCGAGTGGGCGAACTCCATCTTCTACGGTGACAAGGAGGTCGCCTGCGAGATGGTCACCACGTCCATTTCCGCGCCCAACGTGGACGAAATCCTCACCGAATACACCGGGATTTACCATCCCGAAGACAATTCGACCTCGCAGCTTGTCGAGTCCGCCATCCGCGACGCGAACCCCTGGGTCAAGCACGTCGACTATGACGCCCACGGCTACGCCGTCGCCCGGCTCACCGCCGAAGACGTAGAGATGCGTTATTACCGGGTCTCCGACGTCGAGGACCCCGCAGCGAGTGTGTCCCTGGGACTCACCAAGACGTGGGCGCCGGGGCAGGGTTTCACCTCTTAACCTGCACCTTTGTGCGCGGGGGTACCCGGAGTCTGGAAAACAGGTAACGGCTTGGACACAGTCGTTACGTCGATAGGAATTCTGCGCCGCGCGCGTGTCATGATGAGACGGTTCGTCCTCATCCTCAACCTGAAAAGGAGCCCTTTTTATGCTTCATGTTTCGCGCCTTAAGAAAGTCCTCGTGGGTGCGACTTTCGCAGGTGCGTTCTTCTTTGCTGCCCCCGCAGCCAATGCCGCGACGGCCGACCCTGCCGCCGCGCTTTCCGATGCCGCCTCCTCCCTCAACGCCGCATTCAACAGCGCCGTCGACACCGCGCTTGCCGATGCCCCCGCCGAGGTCCAGGAGCACGTCTCCACCGCCCAGCGCCAGGCCGAGACGCAGGCGGCCGCCGTGCAGTCGCAGGCCGAGACGCAGGTCGCGCAGTACGCGGAGACCGTGGGCGCCGCCCCGGCCGGTGGCGCTGACGAAAGCGGCCAACCGCTGACCAATCCGAACCCGATTGGCCTGCAGCAGATTGAGGAGGCCACGCAGCCCGAGTTCCGTCCGGCCGCCGTGGATCCCAACTACGTGTGGAAGAACGACACGTTCTCTAAGGTCGCCGCGATGAAGCCCGAGGCGGACTTCGTGCTGCACCGCGTGCCGGGCTCGTACTACGACGCCCCGCGGATTCCGGAGGAGTCCAACCGCGCGATGAACCGCGACCACTCGCTCTACGGCCCGGGCACGCCCATTTACATCGGCCAGGACACGATGTGCACGCTCACGGTCGCCGGCCATGACGCCGCTGGCCGCGCCGTGGGCATTACCGCCGGCCACTGCGGCAACGTCGGCGAACAGGTCAGCTCTGCCGACTCCTGGCAGGTCGGTCCCACGGGCACCGTCGTGGATAAAAACGAGTCCATGGACTACTCCGTCATCGAGTTCAACGACAAGGCGGAGGTCTCCACGTCCTACAACGGGGTCACCGCGCACGGCGTGGGCGGCACCGTCGCGCCGGGCGAGGTCGCGTGCAAGCGCGGCCTGGCCACCGGCACCACGTGCGGCATGGTGTTGCTCAACAACAACGGCCCGGTCCAGGTCAACCAGGTCTGCGCCATGGTGGGCGACTCCGGCGCGCCGCTGTTCAAGCGCGGCCGCGTGGTCGGCCTCATCACCGGCGGCACCGGCCCGGTCTCGTGCCGCACGCCGTGGCAGGGTGCGCTGCACTCGCCCACGGAGGCGACGAACCTCGACGCCGTCGTCGCTGACATGAACCGCCGCGGCGGCGTGGGCTCCGGCTTCACGGTCGCGTAACCCGCGCGCATGAGGGGCACCAGCAGGATGCTGGTGCCCCTTCGGCGATCCGGCCAGGTTGGCGGTGCGGCGGGCTACTGCTCGTGGAAGTAACCCATGACGGTCTCGTGGAGGTGGCCGTTCGTCGCCACGGCGGAGCCACCAGCGGGGGAGTCCACGCCGTCGAGGGAGGTGAACGTGCCGCCGGCCTCCTTGACGAGGAGGTACGGGGCCGCGAGATCCCAGAGGGAAACCTCGGGTTCGACGGCGATGTCCACGGCGCCTTCGGCGAGCAGGCAGTAGTTCCAGAAGTCGCCGTAGCCGCGCAGGCGCCAGGCGTTATCGGTCATGGCGATGAGTTCCTCGCGCAGGTCGGCCTCGAGCCAGCCGGAGAGTGAGGACATGGCGATGGAGGCGTCGCCGATCTTGTCCACGCCGGAGACGCGCAGGCGGCGCTTCTCGCCGCCAAAGACGCGGTAGGCGCCGGAGCCCTCGCAGGCGAACCAGCGGCGGCGCAGAGCCGGGGCAGAGACGACGCCGACGATGGGCTGACCGTCCTGGAGCAGCGCGATGAGCGTGGCCCACACGGGCACGCCGCGCACGTAGTTCTTCGTGCCGTCGATGGGGTCGATGACCCACTGGCGGCCGGACATGATCTGCTCGCCGCCGAATTCCTCGCCGAGGACCTCGTCCTGGGGGCGGGCCTTGGCGAGCTCGGCGCGCAGGAGCTTCTCGCAGGCGAGGTCTGCGTCGGAGACCGGCGTCATGTCCGGCTTGGACTTCACGTTGAGGTCAGCGGCCTCGAAGCGGGACATGGTGAGCTGATCCGCGCGACCCGCCAGTTCAAGGGCCAGACCTAAGTCTTCTTTGTGCTTACCCACGGAGGGCCTCCTCGATTGCGTCGACTGCGTCTTTATTGCCGGCGATGGACCATTCCACGCCGCCCGCGGATACCTTACGCGCAACTCCGCCGGATCCTTCAACTAAGGCCTTGCCGGGCAGCCAATCCCAGTCCGCGACGGAGTGCTGCATCCACGCGCCCCACGTGCCGTCCGCGATGGAGGCCAAGTCGATGGAACCCGCGCCGAGCATGCGCACCGACGCGAAACGCGAGGCCACGCGCTGCCACGCATCCCGGATGTCCGGGTCCTGCATGGACGTGGGGTGCAGGTAGGTCGCCAGCGCAATCTGATTCGGTAGCCCGGTCTGCATGTGCACCGGTTTGTTGTCGCGGGTGGTGGGGGTGTCGCGGCCGCCACACCACGTGTAGCCCATGGCGGGGCGGTGGACGGCGCCGAGGATGACCCCGGTGGCATCGGAAAGCGAGAGGGCGCTGCACCAATAATCAGAGCCCGACGCAAAGTTGTAGGTGCCGTCGACCGGATCGATGTGCCACACGCGCCCTGACGTTGATGGGCGGGAGGCGCCCTCTTCACCGACAATGCCATCCTCCGGGCGGACCGTCGCGAGGATTTCGGAGACGAACTTTTCGGCCGAGCGGTCCGCGTCCGTGACGACGTCCGAGACAGAGGTCTTCTGGTCGACGCTTACGCCCTGCTCGCGCAGGCGCCAGGCCCAGCGGCCCGCGTTGTAGACGAGTGCCTGGGCCAGATGATTGTCAGAATCGTCCGCGTGCGCGACGATAAACGTCTTGATGAGCGCCGCGGTCATCTCTTCGAGAGAAGGCTGGGAAGTCATAAGTCCACATTGTCCCCCTTAATGCGTGGCAATGCGAATTAGAGGGCTAAACTGGGGCGCTATGCGACCCGAGACCTCCGCCACGATTGACCAGCTAAGCGCGACCCTGACCTCCATCGAGAAGGTCATGGATCCTGAGACGCTGCGCGAGACCGTGCGTGAGCTCGAGGCTACGGCGGGCGACCCCTCGTTGTGGGACGACCCGGCGCACGCGCAGCAGGTGACGACCAAGCTCTCGGCGGCGCAGGCTAAGCTGCGGCGCTTGGGGGAGCTGCGCGGGCGGCTCGACGACCTGCCCGTCATGTACGAACTGGCGGAGGAAGAGGGCGACGCCTCGGTGGCAGACGAGGAGCTTGCTTCCTTGCAGGCGGCCATTGAGTCGCTGGAGGTCACGACCATGCTCTCCGGCGACTACGACGACCGTGAGGCTGTTATTAATATCCGCTCCGGCGCTGGCGGCGTCGATGCCGCCGATTGGGCAGAGATGCTCATGCGCATGTACACGCGTTGGGCGGATAAGCACGGCCACAAGGTCGATGTTTACGACATCTCCTATGCGGAAGAGGCGGGCATTAAGTCCGCGACCTTCGTGGTGCACGGCGAGTACATGTACGGCCAGCTCTCGGTCGAGCAGGGCACGCACCGCCTGGTGCGTATCTCGCCCTTCGATTCGCAGGCGCGCCGCCAGACGTCGTTCGCTGAGGTCGAAGTCCTGCCCGTCGTGGAGCAGACCGACCATATCGACGTGCCGGATTCGGACCTGCGCGTGGACGTCTACCGCTCCTCGGGCCCGGGCGGCCAGTCCGTGAACACGACGGACTCCGCGGTGCGCTTGACCCACCTTCCTACGGGCATCGTGGTGACCTGCCAGAACGAGAAGTCTCAGATTCAGAACAAGGCGTCCGCGCTGCGCGTGCTCCAGGCCAAGCTGCTTGAGCGTAAGCGTCAAGAAGAGCGCGCCGCAATGGACGCGCTGGGCGCCGGCGGCAATGCGTCGTGGGGCAACCAGATGCGCAATTACGTGCTGCACCCGTACCAGATGGTCAAGGACCTGCGTACCAACTATGAGGTGGGCGACCCGCAGAAGGTCCTCGACGGGGATATTGACGGGTTCCTTGAGGCGGCGATTCGCTGGCGTATGGCCGCGGAGCGCGCAGCCGAGTAATCGGGGGCGTGTGGCGGTGACATAGCGGGGTGTTCGCGTGCGCGCGACAGGGTACCGGATTCCTGGGTGGGGTGCCAGGATCCCG